>JAAYVJ010000548.1 GCA_012517265.1 Planctomycetota bacterium
GAGCTTGTCCTTGACCGATTGGACGTCGCGCGTCAGGTTCACCTGGACGGTACCCGTGTCGTGCAGGTGGATAGTCACGCCGTGAATGACGTCGTCAATGGTGTTCGAGCTGCGGGTGATCCACTCATCGGCCCCCAGGGGATAGCCGTCGACTTTGAACTTGGAGTCCTGCGCCGACTGCGTCTCGGTGAAATCCGCCGGGGCGAAGCCCGCGAGGTTCGCCGTCACGCTTCCGCCCTGCGTGGACTGGGCGACCGCCGAGATGTCCAGCGTGGTCGAGCCGGAGCCGGCGTCGTAGGCCAGATTCAGCTCCATCTGGCTGGCGCCGTAGGTGTTGCTGGTGAGCCGGATCTGGCCGTTGACCAGAGTCGCCTTGGCGGTGCCGGCGAACGCGTCGTTGATCTCTTCGACGAGATGGCTGAGCGTCGTATTCTCGTTGATCGCGATGCTGTGGTTGACTGCAGTTCCGTCGTGCATCTTGCCGGTGATCGTGATGGCCTCATCCCCCGCCAGCACGCCGCTGAACTGGTCCAGGTCCTTGATCTTGTCGGACAGGGAGGCGTTCTCCGTGCCGACGGTGAACGGGTCGGCCGTCTGCCAGACTTCCGTGTTGCTCGGGTTGATCTTGATCTCGTAGTCCGAGCCGGCGTCGTTGCCGTTGAGCATCAGGTGGTAGGCGCCGTTGTAGGACAGCAGGTTCGCGGTCACGCCGGGGTTCTTGGCGTCGTTGTTGATCAGGCCGACCAGATCGTCCAGCGTCGTCTCGGCCGTCGTCGTGATGACCGATTCCTGGCCGTTGTAGGAGTAGATGAAAGTGCCGGCCCCGACGAGGCTCTCGGCGTATTCCAGCCCTCCGGTGTGCACCCAGCGTTCGGCGTTGGCGAGCTGGTTGACAACGACCGAATGATTGCCTTCGAAGGCATTGGAGGAGGCCTCGGCGGTCACGATGTCCTCGTCGCTGGTGGTGGTCTTGTAGGCCCGCAATTCTCCCCCGTCGGAGAGACCCGCAGCGGCGTTCTTCAGCGCCTTGAGCTTCGTCTGGAGCGTGCTGAGCGCCTCTTTTCGCGACTCGTACGTCT
Organism: Planctomycetota bacterium; assembly: GCA_012517265.1. Taxonomy (GTDB): domain Bacteria; phylum Planctomycetota; class Phycisphaerae; order Sedimentisphaerales; family Anaerobacaceae; genus PLanc-01. The sequence goes on from JAAYVJ010000548.1 coordinate 1,080, forward strand.
CCTTCCGATCGGTGAACACGTTGAGCTGACGCCGCTCGATGGCCATGAGCTGGCTGACCAGCGTACTGGTGTCGATCCCGGTGGAAAGCCCGGATAACTTGATCTCACCCATATCAATCTCACCTTCGCGATGATTATCGCCCTGCCCACGCACGTGTGGAACAGACGGTCTTACTTGTGCTGTTATCGGTCAGAAACCGACATTTCTGAAGGCAATTCGCCGGACTCAGACCATGGCCACACGGATCCGCTCCCGCTCCTCGCCCGGCAGGCGCACCTCCAGGTCCGCCGCATTCCGTTGGAACCAATCCTGGACGTCCAGCGAGCCGCCCTGTTCCTCGGCATCCCGGATGAACTGACGGGCCAGCAGGTTGTCGTGGTTGGCGATCTCCCGCTCCAGGTGCGCCAGACCTCGCTCTCGCAGCCCGGAGGCGTACAGAGCCATCCCCCGAAGCAGGTCGAAGTTCCTGGTGCACCGCGAGAAGTCCCGCTGCATCACCTCCAGACCGTTCAGGATGATCACGCAGCTCACGTAGGCCTTCTCACGGAACGAAGTCAAAGCGCCGACCAGCAGATCATTCGAGAAATGAACGGGCAGTTCCTGGCTCTCCCACTCGAGGATTTTGGCCTTGAACCGCACCAGGAAATCCGAGCAGGAGCACTTGCGGAGTTCGGCCGCGACGTCCAACTGAGGTTGAAGCCTCCACTTCTCGCGGATCCGCCGGAGCTTGCACTCGCAATAGTGCCGGTATCGCACGCGGCGACCCCGCGGATCGAACACCGGCAGCGTCTGCGTCTGGCTGCCGGAATGAATGCGGATCAGCGTCAGATACTCCGGAAGGTTCGCCAGTTTCACCGGCGCGCCGATCTGGGCATACAGCGCCAGCTTGGCGGACCAGAACGCATCCGCGGCGAAAGGATTCTCGTCGTACAGACCGATCGTCTCGAACAGCGACTTGCGGATGATCGACATGCCGTGACTGATCGCGGCCCGCCAGGACGCACACGAGGCGACGATCGTCTCGTGGTCCACCGGCAGTTCGCACGGCTCCGTGTGCTCCAGACCGCGGAACTCCTCCAGAAACGTCCGGTGCAGAGATCCGACGATCGCCAGGTTGGGGTCCCGGTTGATCGCCTCGTAGAGTCGCTCCAGTTTCGTCGGAACCATGATGTCGTCGGCGTCCTGGATCACGATGAAATCGGAAGCGGCCCGGCAGATCGCGAAATTGCGCCGCACATAGGGACCACGGTTGTCGGGGAAATGGTGCGCCTGAATCCGCGGATCGCTGTCGGCCAACTGCTCGATCAATCGACGGGTGTTGTCGGTGCTGCCGTCGTCGATCAGCATGAGTTCCCATTCCGTCAGCGTCTGCGCCAGGATGCTGTCCACGCATTCCTTGAGATATCGTTGCCCGTTGTGACACGCGGTCACGACGGTCACCTTCGGCCGGGATTCGCCGGGCGTGGCCTCGGCAACCGACGGTGCGGCAGCGACACATGCTGTCTGGGCGACCGATGCGTCACGAGACGCGCTCTCCGTCGGGGCCTCAGACTGCAACCTTCCGGCCAGACGATCCCGGGTCTCTGCGATCAACTGCCGCTGCGCCTCGGGGATCGGAATGCTCGGATTCGCCAGAAGGTGGGTGTAGGTCGCGACAACCTGATCGTGCCGGCCCATCTGCGTGTAGCACTGAGCCAGCAGGGTATGGCAGGCGACGTACCGGGTTGTGATCTCGTTGTGGTCGTCGAGTCCGGCCGGGATGCAGCCCGTTCGTCGCAGCTCGATCCAACCGTCCATGCACGACAGGGCTTCCTCGCACTTGCAGGCCGCCAGGTCTCTGGCGCCGACGGCCAGAAGCTCCCCCGCCTGCCGGACCAGCCAGGCGCTGCGCTGGCTGCGATAGTTCGCACTGATGTATTGAGGCCGACGCAGTCCGGTCTCCACCATCGAGCCGTCAGGACGCAACAGCCAGCTCGCGCCGGTCGTGAGTCCATAGTGATCCGCCGGACCGGCCAGGGCGCGGTTCCTCGCCGCCTCCATGCCGTTCCACGCCTCCTGGCGGCCACCCGCCACGTGCCCATAGGCGTGATCCTGGTGTACCGCCGTGATCAGTTCGGTGCCATCGACGACAGGGATCCCCCGCTTTCGAGGGTTCATGACCAGCCAGTTGTCCCAGGCGGTCCTGCCGATGGCGAAAGGAGGAATCTCGGGCCAGAGCCCCTTGCGGAAGACGAAGTAATCCAGGCCGCACTCCGCGTGCAACATCGCGTCCTGCTGCAATTGCTTCTGCAGCAACAGACGCCACTGGGAATCGCCGAAATCGATCTCCTGGAGAATCGGAACGTCCCATCGCTGCCCGATGAGCAGAAAGCTCGGAAGCCGGGACTGCACGCTCTGCACACCCTGCACGAAGTCCTGCAGAAGGATCATATCCGCATTGACGTACGCCAGGACCTCATGGCTCGCTCGCTCCTGAGCCGCATGGAAGAGCTTGTCGACCAGAGGCGTTCCGAACTCGTTGCGGCTCACGAACGGCACGTGTCGCGCCCCCACCTCTTCGGCCATCTCGCGAATGCCGGTTTCATCCCCGAAGAGGATGATCTCCGGCTTGGGCTCGAGCAACGCCCAACTGCGGATCGCATTCTTCTGGATCGTCCCCGTGTGGCCGGTGAAGGCCTTGGGCATGGCGAAGATCGTCAGCCCGCCATCGGACGAGGGCCCCGGACCCGCTGCCGTCGTTGCAGGGGAGACCGGCCGAGAGAGAGTGACTCTGCCGCCCAGGAACTCATGGAATGGAGTCCCCAACTGCCGGTTGACGGACTCCAGGAAGTCCAGCCTCATCTGGTATTGTTGGTTCAGAGACTTGCTCCCGCAGTACGCCTTCATGGCGTCGTGCGTGGGCTTCTGGTACGACGTGCCGGCGCCGACGCTCCAGAGCCGCTCGTACTCCAACTGCTCCTCCCAGGTCCCGCAGGCGTGAAGAGCCACGACGCTGGGGTCGGCCACGATCTTGAACCCCGCCTGTTCCAGCCGCGCCAGCGTGGTGCGGTCCACCTTGCCCAGATGGTCCGGCTGGAACCCACCGATCTTCCTGAGGGCTTCGACGTTGTAGATCTTGATGCTCTCGCGGACGCGGGACGTCCAGTCCTCCCACAGATGGAAGTAATAGATCCCCAGTTCCTCCGGGCGAGGATAAGCCAGCACCCGGTCCCGCATGTACGCCAGCGCCTTGGGGTGCAGGATGAAATCGTCGTCCACCTTGAGGAAATAGGGGGTCTCGCACTGTTCGACGCACCTGGCCATCGCGTCCAGGAACTTGAGATTCGGCAGCACCACAACGCGGTCTCTCAAATCCGCCGACTCCGTGACCGATCGGGCGGAGTACTCGAACGTGCTGCGCCCGTTGGTGATGCAGAAAATGGTCAGATCCCGCGTCCTGCGCCGGCCCGGGGCCCGCAGGTCGAGCAACGGCAGGAGGTTCTCCCGAAAGACCCCGCTCTTGCGTTCTCTCCATCCCTGCCCGTTGAACAGATACCACAGTTGCTTGCCTTGCACTTCCCGCGAGCGCAGCCAGTGCGACTCTCTCGCGACGCAGACGATGGGCACCCCGGCCCGGGCCGCCAGCACGGCGAACCACAGGTCTCGGAAGTTGGGGTTCGGAAAGTCCTTCACCTGGGGCCGGATCGTGTCGGTGTGGAAAGCCAACGTCCCCACTCCGCCGGCGTCGACGACCCCGTCCCGGCTGCGGGCCGACTCGAATCGGTACACGAGCCGATCGCGCACGCAATCGGCGAACGGCTCGCAGAAATCGATCCCATGAACGACCGCAACGGCCCGTCGCTGGCGAGCTTCGATGCTCGCGATCATCTTCTGGACGTAGTCGGCCGGATAGTGGATATCGTCGTCGAGAACGAACACATATGCGTCGTCCTCCGGTCGAAGCAGAGTCCAGGCCCCGCTGGCGAACAGTTCGCCCGTGCGACTGGTCTCGATCCGGCTCACCTTCCGGCATTCGTACAGGTCCTGCGGAACCGTCTCGGACTCGTTGAGCAGAATACGGATCTCGTCGACCTGACCCTCGATGTCCCGGATGACGCCCCGCAGACCTTCCCGACGATCCGGAATGGAAACGATCAGCGCGATGCGTTTGCACGCCGCCGGTTTGTCACCGGGAACCTCGCAGGGCTCGCAGGCGGGCGCTCGGTTCGCAGACACCTGGCGGAGCAGTTGATCCCGCACTCGCGTCAGTTCCTCTCGCTGAGCCTGAGGAATCTTGACCCACGGAGACTCCAGGAACCTCGTGTAGCTCGCCACGGCCTGTTCCAGGCGTCCCAGCTTTGCGTTGCAGTTGGCCAGGGAGACGCACGCCGCCATGTAGCATCGTGTCGCGCGGCCTTCGTCAAACAACGGGGGCGACGCGTCCGACCGCTGCTGGAATGACATGAGCTTGTCGAGAAGGCCGAGCGTCTCCTCCCATTTGCAGGCCGCCAAGTCCGGTTTTCCGCGAGCCGTCAGCCATTCGGCCTGCTTGACCAGCCAGGCGATGCGCCGGGCCCGAAAGACCGGCGTTCCCGCTTGTGGCTGTCGCGGCGAAGTCCGGACGAGGGGAGCGTCGGCCCGCAGGATCCAGGAGGCCCCCGTGGTGCAGGCGGATTCGTCCAACGGCCCGGCCAGGGAGCGGTTCTTCAAGGCCTCCTGTCCGTTCCAGGCTCCGTGCCGGCCGCCGACGGCGTGCTGATAGTCGTGGTCCTGATGCACCGCGGTGATAGACTCGGTACCGTCGACGACCGGGATTCCCCGCCTCTGGGGATCGGCGACCAGCCAGTTGTCCCAGGCGGTCCGCCCGATGGCGAAGGGAGGAATCTCAGGCCACAGTCCCTTGCGGAAGACGAAGTAGTCCAGGCCGGACTCGGCATGGAGCGTGCCTCGTTCATCCAGTTGTCGCCGGATCGACTCCTGCCAGCCCGGTTCGCGGAAGTCGATCTCGTCCAGGACGTCGAGATCCCATCGCCGGCCGACGAGCAGGAAGTGCGGCAGGCTGCTTTGCACCTTCTGCACCGCTGCCGCGAAGTCCTGCATGAGAATGATGTCCGCATTGACATAGGCGAGAGTCCCGTGCGATGCGAGATCCTGCGCCGTCCGGAAGAGCGAGTCCACCCGAGGCGTGCCCAACTCGTTGCGGACGACTTCAGGGACATGCCTGGCGCGGATTTCTTCCGCCATCTCCCGAATGCCGGGTTCGTCGCCGAACAGGACAATCTCCGGCTTCGGATCGAGCCGGGCCCAACTGCGGATCGCGTTCTTCTGGATGATCGCCGTGTGGCCGGTGAAAGCCTTGGGCATCGTGAAGATCGTCAGGCCCCGCACGCCGGACGACGTCCGTGCCTCCGAGACGGGACGCGATTCCGGCGCCCCCACCCGGCGGACCAAATCGTCGAACAGCCGTCGATACCGCGGGCTGCTGGACTCGTTGAGATTGCCTGCCAGGACGTCGCGGGCCTGCGACAGCAGCCCCCCGCGAGCCAGACAGACCGCCAGCCCATACAAGAGACCCGGATCATGCGGATCCTGCTTGATCGCCTGCGAAAGGCTCTCCGCCGCTCCGCGAATGTCCTTGCGCTGATATCGGGATGCGACGTCGCGCATCGTCTGGGCGTTGCGGGCCGAGACCGGCACGCTCTCCAGAGGATTGTGCAGCACAGAGCCGTACTCTTGGCCGCGAGCCGTCGAGCCGCGGTCCGATGACAAATACCCCTTCTCCCAGACAAAGAACACGTGCTTGCTGCCCGGCTCATGGACGAGCGGAATGCCGTGCCGGTTGACGAACTCCAGCAGCGGAATCACCTCGGCAAAACCGAGGAACGAACCCCCTTCGTGATACGGGGCGTAGTGCCCGTTGAAGCACTGCAGCTCGTCGATCTCGTTGCACACATGGTCTTCCAGGAAGGCCCTGGCGTTGGCGGGCGTCAACCGTTCCTCGCTGAACCACAGGTCGTCGACGACCACCAGACTGCCGTCGGGAAGCGAAGGCAGAGCGGTTTCGAGCACGTGCTTCATGATCGGCACGTTCGGCAGGTCGTGCGCGTCGACGAAGAAGATCACCTTGTCCTGGGCCGTCCAGAGACGGGAGAAGTCGGTCTTGAGAATATCCTGCTCCAGGAGTGTCACGCGAGAGAGATCCGCAGGCAGGAACTCCATCGTCTCGCGAAGCGTCTGGAAACTCAGGTCCACCGCGTAGATCCGCGTCCGCTTCGTCGAACCGATCCAGGTCCTCAGGGACAGCCCGCCCAGCGTACCCAGCTCGACGATAACGGACGGATCGAGCTGCCTGGCGAGGGAAGCGAGCGACGACATCGTCCGAGCCGACTGATCCCGGTAGTAGAGCCGGTTCTCCCGGCGGGCCATGACATCGATCATCTGCTGAAAGGGTTCCTGACGGTCGATCGATACGGTGGGCGTGGAGACCTGTTCCGCGGTGAGAACGCGGCGATGGCGGGCGGGCGCGACGCGACGTTTCGCCGCGATGCTTCGCGCCACGCGGGGTTTGGATTGCTCCAGGATCTCGTGGTAGATCTGCAGAACCTTGCGGCCGCCCTTGTCGATGTCGAACCGGTCTCGAAACTCGACGACGTTGCGCTTCAGCGACGTCACGTCCAGGGCGTTCAGGATGCCAGGCACGTTCTCCATGTCGCGCTCCTGCAAGACCACCCCGATGTTGTTCCGCTCGACCAGCCCGGCCATGTAGCGGTTGTACCCGTCGATCACGATGGGCAGGCCGGCCCTCAGATAGCTGAGAAACTTGTAGGCCATGAAGTAGTTGTAGTCCACGCCCTCCATGTCCCTGGGCCGCAGGAACGTGGCGCCGTAGTCGTACTCGGAGATCCTCCGGACGAATTCCTCCAGCGGCAGCGGCGCGCAGGGATGGATGTTCACGAACCCGTGCCTGCGAATCAGTTCCTTCAACGGGTCGTTCTCGCCCCTGGCGCCGGCGTAGGGGTTGTTGTAGATGTAGACGTGCAGATTCTCCCGGGCGTAGTACGGCGCGACGGTCATGAAGGCCTTGTAGTACAGGTCGTCGGGATTCGTCGAAGCGAGCATACAGCCGCCGTAGACCAGGCGGATCAGCCCGTCCGTGGACGAAGGCCCGCTGTAGACCGGCTGCTGGAGGTACTCCGTCACCGAGACGATGGAGGCCTGACTGTCGTATTTCTCCGCCAGTCGAGTCGAGGTCTCCTCGGAACAGAGGTGGATCACGTGATCGTAGCTCTTGATGAAATGCTCCTCGGCGGACCGAACCTGCGGCCCGGTGCTGTGCGTCTTGTGGAAGTACGCATCAGGCAGGAATCCGAGAACCTCGTAGAAGTCGACGACCACCCGCTTCGGATCGGGGATGTAAGGAGACAACGGCAGCGCCTGGATCCCCCATCCCACGTTCAGGTGCACGACAGACGGGTCGACGATCTCGAAGATCAGCGGCCACAGGTAGAGGAACGGCTCGATGACGACCTCGTCGAACCCCTTGTCGATCAAAGGTCCAGGCGACAGGCCGATGCCTCGGAGCTGGTCGTCCTGGCGACGCACCGCCGCGGCCATGATGGCGACGGTGTGAATTTCGCGGTACAAGGGATACAGGACAACGTCGTGGCCGTCGAAGCGATGGCGGATCTCCCGAACCGGATCGAACCGCCTCAGATCGATGAACTTCTCGCGATAGTCGCTGGCCAGGCAGTTCTGCTCCGCCCCTGCCGGCATCCGACCTGAAAGGCTGAAGATCGTGACTTCGACCTCGCCGGCCCGACTTGCCGGGTAGACCGCGTGCTGCCCGAACACGCCGGGATCCAGCTTCGCCAGCAGATCGCCCTCGACGACGAATCCCCTGAGCCCTTGCGGCGAGACGTCTTTGAGCAACTGCGCCGCCGCGTGCAGACTCAGGACATCGTCCAGATACAGGACGAAGGGTTTGCCGGAGAGTCCCCCGAGCATTTGCGCGGCCCGCTGAGCCATGCGATCCACGTGGTACAGACAGGACCAGTCCGCCTGCTTCTTCCGCACGTATTCCTTGTCCAACGACGGTCCGGCCTGTCCGATCTTTGTCTCCAGGTATCGCGTGTACTCCTGTTCGGAGAGATACTTGCGATCATCCAGAGACAACGTCTCGGCCTCGCACGGCGGGAGGGTGGCGGCCGGCGAGGCAGGGCAAATCCGTGAGTTGGCCGGGACGCTTGCCTCGGAACGAGTCTTGGCCCCCCCCTCCTGGAGCATTCGATCGTACATGGCGGCCACCTTCGCGCCACCCTTGGCCAGAGCCCACGTGGATCGGAAGCGAACGACATTCTCCTTCAACGCGCACAGGTCCTGCTTTGCGAGGAGCTCCGGCATTCTCGGGGCGTCTTCGTATTCGTAGATCACGCCGATTCCATGTCGGTCGACGAGGTCGGCCATCATCGTCTGGTCGGCCGGCACGATCACAGGCAGGCCGGCCCGCAGGTAGGCGATGAACTTGAAGGGCAGAATGTGCGGGTACACGCAAGGCCGCGTGTCGCTGAGAATGAAGATCCCGTAGTCATACTCAGAGATCTTCCGGACCCACTCGTCTTCCTCCAGCGGCGTGCAGGCGTGGACGTTCGTCAGACCCTGGGCCCGGATCAGTTCTTCCACCGCCTGGGGCCGCCCGAACCCATACAGATAAGGCGACGGATAGATGTACAGGTGCAGATTGTCCTTGGCGAAGAAATCCACCATCGACTCGAACCGGCGGTAGAACACCGATTCCCTATCGGCGGCGTCTTGAATGATGATCCCGCCGTAGACGAGCCTCAGATCGTTCGTCGGGGGCCGGATCCGCGAGTAGACGGGGTCCTTCACATACTCGACGAGCGACACGACGTCATCCTGCGGATAGCGTTTCCTCAGGTCGCCTGTGACCCGCTCGGCGCACCGATGGACGAAATGCCGGAAGCCCGTCCAGAGGTACCTCTCCGATGCGCGAGTCAGCGCCAGCGGCTCAGGGTGATTCGCGTCGAGAATCTCGTCGGGGATGAAATCCAGCACGTCGTAGAAATCCACGATGGCCCGGTTCGCGTCGGGAACCGACGCCATGAACGGGACTCCCTGAGTCCCCCATCCCACGTTCACGTGAATCAGGTCGGGCTTGAGCGTCCGGAAGACGAGCGGCCACAGGTACGCGTAGGGTTCGAGGATGACGTGCCGGTAGCCGCCGGGCTGGATCTTCGGATCGGTGGTCAGTCCCACCGTGACGTACCGGTCCGAGACCGCTTCGGCGATCGCCTCGAAGGTCTTGACCTTGCGATAGTCCGCATAGAGAACGATGCGACGGTCCGCATGTTTGCGCCGGATCTCCTCGGCGGGCGCCAGCCGGGACATGTCGATGAAGCAGTCCTCGAAGTCGTTCCCCAGGTCGCGCCCGTTGTCCCGGAACGGGTGCGAGTTGGACAGCGTCAGGACCACAGCGTTCTCCGAATCCCGCCAGTCGCTCGCCCGGTACGCCGCCAGGGGCGAGAACCACTCCGCCTTGACAGCCGGCCACAGTTCGTCGGCGATCAGGAAACCGCGGAACACCCGGGCGTCGAACCGATACGCCTGGGCCAGGGCGTGCATGACCTGCACGTCGGACTCGCAGCTCAGATAGAGCAGGTTCGGGCGCTTCTCGGAGGCCAGCATTTCGATCACCCGCTGCACGCCCCGATAGGCCCGGTATTGCTGACGCCAGGCCTCGAACATGCCCTTGACGTGCTCCCGAATCAGGGGATCGGTCAGAGCGCCGATGCGCTCGTTGAGGAAATCCCGGTAGCCGGCATCCGAAAGAAAACTCATCCATTCACCTCTGAGCCCGGAGGGCCCGACATTCCATTGTCACAGCGACTCTCAGAAGACCAGACTGTCCCGCGTCGCCTTGCGGATGCGATTGATCTCCTCGACCGTCGTGCCCCAGATCTCGCAGACCCGGCCAATCCGATCGGGCGAGAAGTTGATCCGATCCCACTCGTAGACCCGCAGGGTGGACACGTCCTTGGGCGTCCATTCCTTCGAGAGGATCTGCCCGTAGCGCCAGTCGACGCTCGTGTGCCCGTCCGCTCCGCCGAGCACGCCCATCTCTTTGGCCATCTCGTACATGCGCGTGCCGTGCAGCGGGACCGCAACGTAGAACTTCACGTAGTCCGCCCGACACGCCTCGGCGAACCGCACCGTCTGGCGGATCTCCTCCCACGTCTCCCCGGGCAGGCCGATGATGAAGTTGGCGGCCACCCAGATCCCCCGCTGGTGAATCCGGTCGATCTTGTCCGGGATCTGGTCGATGCGATCGATCGGCTTGTTGACGATATCGTGGAGCACCCGCTCGACGCCCGACTCCAGCGCGACCGTGACGCCGACGCAGCCGGACTGCTGCATCAGATCCAGGAACTCCTCGTCGAGCACCCAGATCGCGGCCCCCGCCGCCTGCCACTTGATGTCCACCTTCTCGCGGACCATCAGACGCAGGAACTCTTTCATCGCCTTGACCGGCACGAAGAAGTTGTCGTCGAAAAACGTGATCGAACGGATGCCGTACCGCTCCTTGACGAACCGGATCTCCTTGACCACGTCGGCCGGATCGCGGACGCGGGCCTGGCGGCCCGAGATGCTGGCCACCTGACAGAACGAGCAGTGGTAGGGACAGCCCCGCGAGATCAGCATCGCCATGCCGGGCAATTCAGGGAATCGATTCGCCCCCTGCCGGGCGTCCGTCTCGCAGTACTTCTGGAAATCGATCAGGTCGTAGGCGGGCCACGGAAGCGCCGCGAGATCCTCCACCACGGCCTTTTCCTGAGCCACGATTCTGTCGCCCTCCCGGTAGACCAGGCCCGAGGTCGGCAGCGGCCCCTTGCCCTGAAGGTGGAGCAGCAGCTCGCGCAGCACGTGCTCGCCTTCGCCGCGGCAGCAATAGTCAATCGTCGAATGGCCGAGCACCTCGTCGTAGTGCAAGGTCACGTGCACGCCGCCGGCGATCACGACGATCGAAGGATCGACGTCCTTGACGATGTCGGCCGCCTGGTAGAGGATCGGCGCGTATTCGGTCGTCAGCAGGGAGACGCCCACGTAGTCCGGCTGTCGCACCGCGATCGCCTCGCGGAACCGCTCCGGCGACAGGTTGTCCACGTTGGCGTCGAGGATCTCCACGTCGACCACGTCGCGGACCACCGCCGCGATCACCGCCAGCGTGCGAGGATCGAGCCGCCACGTGGTGACGATGTCGTCCTTCAGCCAACGCTGGTTGGGGTACACCAGAACGAGTTTCTTCTTCATAGCGGCCAACTCAGCACCGACTCCGTTGTATGGCAGGGACAAACTGGTTCTTCTTCGCCCGCCCGTCGACCGGGGCGTACCGGTCGAACAGAGCGCACACGTGCCGGGCGAAGAGCACGCCGAGATCCGTGGCCCGGAACCCGCCGTCGGTCCGCTCCACCAGGCCGTCGTCGACGAACGGCTCCAGGCCGGCCAACTCGCCGGCGAAATAGGACTGGCAATCGATCCCGAACCGCTCGTCGATCTCGCCGAACTCGACGGACATGTATGCGAGGAACCGCGAGATGACGGCCCATCGGATCTTGTCGTCGCCGGTCATGCGGTATCCGCGCAGCAAGGGAAGCCTGCCGGCGTGAACGGCCTGGCGGTACTCGTCCATGGAGTAGGTGTTGTGGGCGTAGCAATCTCCGAATCCGGAGATGCTGGTCGGCCCCAGTCCGATCAGGTGCGGCGTGCGTCCCGCGGTGTATCCCATGAAATGGCGAAGCAGCGTGCCGGCGCGTTTGGCCCTCGTCAGGTCGTCCGTCGGCCGGGAGAAGTGGTCGATGCCGATGAACTCGTATCCGTTCCGCACGAACGCCTCGGCCGCATCGGCGAAAATGAGGGCCTTCTCCACCGTCCCAGGCAGGTCTTCGCTGCGGATCGGCCCCTGGTTGGGGTACATCTCGGGCATGTGGAAGTAGCTGTAGATCGCGGCCCGCGCAGGCGAGAGGTCGACCACCTTCGCGATCGTCTCGCGGAAGGTCCCTCGCGTTTGAAGGGGCAATCCGTACATCAGGTCGAAGTTGATGCTCCGGAAGCTCCGGCGAACCTCGGGCGTCATCAGCGAGGCGATCAGCTCGGGCGACTGCACCCTGCCGATAGCCCGCTGGACCTGCTCATCGAAATCCTGGATTCCGAACGAGAGCCGATTGATGCCCAGATCGCGACAGGCCAGCAGCTTGTCGCTGGTGACGGTGATCGCGTCGGTCTCCAGGGTGAACTCGTCGAGCGACTCCACGTTCCCCAGCGGCCTCAAATGCTCGATGAGCGTCCGAAGCTGGTCGAGTTCCAGATACGACGGCGAGCCCCCGCCGAAGTGGATTTCCCGAACGTTCGGCTCGGCCCCGAGTTCGTCGAACAGGCCGCGAAGAAGCCGGATCTCGTCGAAAAGAACCTGGAGGAACTCGTCCATCTTCTCCCGGCTTCGAGTCACCTCGGCGAAACAGAAGCAGAACCGGCACCGCCTCTTGCAGAACGGGATGTGCAGATACAGCGACAGCGGCACGTGCGGATCGCGGGCCAGCAGTTCCTTCAGGCCGCGGCGAAAATCCTCCGGACCGAAGTCGCCGGTCCATTGCCGACCCGTCGGATAGCTTGTGTAATAGGGCCCCGGGACGCTGTACTTTTCGATCAGTTCCGGCGTCAGCGAGGCGAATCGGGTCTCCATCTGGGCTCCTTGTCTGGTCACGAGGCCGCCACCTCCTCCTCGGCGGGCATGTCTTCGCTCGCCCCCGGGCCCGCGGTTCTCATCATGGGGAACACCTTGCGGTCGTCCGCGTCGCGCAGCTCGTTGAACGCCGGCACGCCGCGAACGTCGAAATGCCCCGCGAGATACTTCTTCGGATCGCCCCGGGAGGGGTGCGGGTCCACGACGCGATAGGTCGCCGGGTGCCTCGTGAGTTCGCACTCGGACAGGTGGAATGCGAATCCGAAGTACTCCACCCAATTGTATTCCAGCCGGACCGTGTCGGACGATGGACCGTCCGGATGCGCCATGACCGCGCTCTGGAATCGGAACAGATCGCGAAGCTCATCCATGTCGACCGTTTGACACTGGTCGGTCAGATGCGAGACGACGAGGGAGAAGAACTCGCGATAGAACTTCTGTTTCTGCATCATCAGGTCCAGGAAAGTGCCCTCGGGCGGATCGAACGGAACGCCGCCGAAGGCGTCGGGCTCGATCAGGTGGGACGCCCCTTCGCTCTGGACCTTCTCCGCGGTCTGCTTGAGCTTGCGGAAGGACTCCCGCAGGATGGGGAAGTTCCCCTGGATCGCATGGTTCCACATGTACGCGACCAGGTCGGTGATGCGGATTCCGTGCCTGCGTTTGAGGTACTGCAGGATGAAGAAAGCGAGCCGGCTGTCGTGGAGCGCCAGCGTGCAGTAGGCCAACACGAAGGAGTCGCGCCAGTCGGGCCGGGGCATGGCCTTGGTGCCGGTGACGATCTCCACCTGCTCCTCGATCCGCTCGAATTCCTTGTTCTTGGTGTAGCGGTTCCACACCATCGCCGATTCGATGCCGTACTCCTGGCGATACTGCCTGGAGGCCAGCGCCGTGTTGGGGAACAGCAGACAAGGGTAGATGTAGAGCTGGTCGTAAACGCTGTGGCTGAGCGATTCCTCGATCCCGGCCAGGAGGCTCTCCTTCGTCTCCAGAGGCAGGCCCAGAATCAGCTCCGTGTACGAGAACAGGCGTTTGCGATGGTAAACCTTGCGAATCTCCTCGTAGTCGCTCTTCCGGATGTTCAGGCGGTTCACCGCCCGGAGCACGTCCTCGTTCAGGCTTTGCAGCGAGAGCGTGACGCGGTAGCCAATTCCACACCGGCTGAAGAGATCCGCGATCTGCAGGACGTTCTCATGCGAGTTCTTGACCCAGCTCACCGAGACGAAGTTGGGCACGCCGTAGGTCCGCTTGCACTCGGCCAGCAGACGCGCGACGTCGAGATCCCGCCGGCGGATGCCGAAGTTGGCGTCCGACATGGCGATGTAGCGGATTCCGTTGCGTCCGATCCATTCCACCTCCGCGCGGACCTGTTCCATCGGCTTCTCGCGAATCCGATGAGAAGGCAGATTCCCCCAGGTGCAGTAGGCGCACCGATAGGGACAGCCCCGATTGGTCTCCCAGATGATCCCGGAGAACTCCTCGGCGCATTTCGAATAGATCGAGTCGAACGTCCCGTCGAGATACGGCGAGGGCAGGGCTTCCATCGAGGGGAGCTTCTCCGGTCCGGTTCGTCGGATCTGGCCGCTGGCCCGGTCATGAATGATGATCCCGGGCACGTCGTCGAACGGACGCTTCTCCAGATGACGCCGGCACAGAGTGGCGAAGACCTCTTCCCCCTCTCCGCAGGCGATCACATCGATGAAGGGATTGTCTCGAATGAAGGGCTCGGAGAAGTCGGGGTCCTTCGGAATGGATGGCCCGCCCAGCACGATCAGCGCGTTCGGGAACCGCTCGCGCACGGCCCGTGCCGCCTGGAGACTGGCCGAGACATTCCAGAGAAAACAGGAAAAACCGATCACGGCCACGTCCTGCAACTGCGAGGCGAATTCCGCCGGGTTGCGGGGACGCCGGAAGATGATCTCCGGCAGATCGAACGCATTGGGAATGACCTCGTCGACCAGCAGCCGCGAATAGAGCTGGCCCGCCGCCAGCGGCAGCAGATTGATGCTGGCGCCGGTGCCGAACTGAACAACATAGATCCTTTGCCTCGTCATGCGAGTCCTTCGCACCCTTCCATCAGTGTTCCACCGCGTATTGCCGCTCCGGCAGCACCGGCGGCATGCAACGATTCCAGATGTCCGCCAGGCGACCCTGTACTTCGCATGGTCTCCCAGGGATCTTCTTCAGCAGTTCGTCCAGGCCGAACCGGGCAAATCGGTGCTGCCAGTTCGGCGAGCTGTCTACAATAGTTCTCGCGGCCTCCACGAGTTCCCGGCCGCACGCGGGCACGTCCATGAGGATTCGGCCCAGCCCTGCGAACAGGAGCATGTAGGGATTCTTCGGATAGGCCACGCGGACGGCGTCCAGCCAGGCGACGAACTTCTCCGGCCGGCCGCCGGGCTTCAAGTTCTTGTTGCCGATGTAGTTGCCCAGGAGATTGAACGTCAGCCAGACGTTCTTGACCATCGCCCGCGACGGGACGACGTCGCCCGGGATTGAGAAGACCGCCGGCCCCAGAGGCAGACTCCGGTCGTCCTGGATCTCGCGGGTGGCGCTGTCCTTGCCGGGGATGAAGTCGGTCGCGCCGGCGCCGTCGGTCTTGAGATTCTCCGCGACCGCGGTCGGCTTGCTCGTGAACTGAAAGACCGTGAACGAGGACCAGTCCAGGTTCAGCCGGACCGAGAAGGCGAAGGTCTCCAGCATCTGGGCGAACGTCTCCTCGCCGAACAGGCCGATGATGTAGTTGCCGCCGACGAACAGCTCCGGATAGTCCTGGAGCATGTCCGCGACCGCCGCGAACGATTCGAGCGAGCCGGGCTTTCGGATCCGCCGGAGCATCTGGGCGTTGCCCGACTCCACGCCGACCTTGAAGCCCAGGCAGCCGGAATCCCGCATCAAGTCCAGCAAGTCCCGCGTGATCGAGTGGGTCATCAGGCCGTTGTTGGCGGCCCATGTGATGCCGTACTGTCTACGCAGATCGACGAGCGACTTCAGGAGCCTGGTCACCGCGGGGCGATCGGCCAGAAGGTCGTCGTCCAAGACTTCGAAATGCCGCACGAACCGCTGCTCGACGAGGTAGCGAATCTCTTCGACCAGCTCATCCACCGGATGGGTGCGGACCCCCTTGCCCATGAACGGCCGGACGCCGCAGAATTTGCAGTTGCCCCGGCACCCCCGGCTCAACTGAAACACGCCGTAGATCGTGTCCTGTCCCGCCATGCGGGAATAGGGATTGAGGCTCCCCACCCGGCAGTATTGCTCCACGTCCACCGCCGAATAGGACGCGACCAGGTTCCCCTTGAGTTCGACGCTGTCGCACCTGCCGGCGGTCTTCAGCACCCGACCCTCCGACAGGAACGAGATGCCCGAGACCGGCTCGGACGCATCGCCTCGGTCCTCGTAGACATCGAGCAGGTGGTTGAGTCGATCCTCGCCCTCCCCTTCGACTGCGAAGTGGCACAGGCCTTCCTTGAGATATCGATCCATCTCGTTCGTCGCGGTCGGCCCGCCGATCAGGACCATCTGCTCGCCTCGCGCCGTCACATGGCGCAGGATCGCAGTCAGAGGATGATTCGTCGCGAACAGATCCGTGTACACGGTCAGACAGGTCACGCCGACCATGCTCGGACGGAAGGTATCGAGCTGCTCATCCAGGGCGTCGAGCCATCTCTCCGGATCGAAGCGCCCCTGCTCGGCGATCCGCCGGAGCACGTGGAGGTTGAGGTCGAGAATCCGGACCTCGATATCCCGGCCGGACAGAGACTCGGCCAGTCGCTGAAGTCCCGTAGGCGGATAGGCGTAGTAGCCGCGGTTGCGGATCACCTCGGGATTGATCGTCTCGAAGAGAAACTGCGGCGCCTGAACCAGGAGCAGCCGTCGGCCCGGGCCAAACCGCTCCCGAAGCGACGCGGCGTACCGTCGCAAGGCTTCATTCACATCCAGACTGTCTTGTGGCTCGGTCATCTCGATTCACGCAACCGCGTAGGTCTTTCCTTCCCCGGCGTCGATCGGCACCAGGCAGCCGCCCATCATGCCGGCCGCGTCGGAACACAGAAAAGCGATCAGAGGCACCAGTTCCTCGGCCTCGGCCAGCCGGCCCCGCGGCAGCCGCTCGGCGATGAACCGCTCGACCACCTCGGGCTTGTTGGCCTTGAGCCTCTGCCAGGAGTTGCCGGGGGCCTTGAAGCCGCCGGGCAAGATCCCGGTGACCACGACGCCGTGGGCGGCCAAATGATTGCCCAGGCTTCGCACGTAGGCCGCCAGTCCGGCCTTGACCGTGTTGTATCCCACGGAGGCCACGGCGTCCGTGGACGCAACCGAGCCCACATGCACGAGGTTGCCCTTGCCTCGCTCCATCATGGCCGGGGCGACGAGACGATTGATTTCGGCCGCCGCAGCCACGTTGAGAGAGAAGAGCTTTTCCACATCGCCCCTGGAGATCAGCGGCTCGCGCAGCCCAAGCCCGCCTCCGGCCACGTGCAATACGACGTCGATCGGACCCAGAAACGCCGAGGCTTCCTGCACCGCTCCTTCCAACGCCGTCGCGTCGGTGAGATCGACCGCAACAGCCAGATGCTGCGCAGCGTGGGTGCACGAAGATCTCACCTCCTCCAAAGCATCCTTCGAGCGGGCCATCAGCACGAGCCTGCCCCCCTGCTCCGCAAACGCCCGGGCGCAGACGGACCCCAGCCCCCGGGAGGCCCCGGTGATGAGAATCCGTTTGCCCTGCAGCGAGAACATCAAACTCACCTCATACGAACATCACGTGATCCGGGTCCGTGTCCAGGTACTCCAGGATCATCTTGTTCTTGTCGTTCACGACACAATGATGGCAGCAGTGCTTGCGCGGATCGATGCGGAAGAACTGCGACTTGTCCGCCAGCCACGCGTCGCGGAATCGCCGATCGCGAATCGAGCAGATCAGTCCCTCGTCCAGGTTGTACGCCTTGTCGTGGCACGAATAGACGTTGAGATCCGCGCCGATGACCGGGTTGATCTGGATGTACGGGCACCAGCCGTAGGACTTGCGGAACGTGGTCAGTTGCTCGCCATAGCCGTTGAAGACCTCGAAACGGTCGCTCGCGAAATGCGCGAGGGCCCGCTCCACCTGCTCGCCCACCGATGCGAAGTACGGCCTGTGATAGTCGTTGCACTCGGCGCCGTCGTTGCTCACGATACACGGCGACACCTTGACGCTGTCGGCGCCGGCGTTTCTGATCCGACCGATCATCTCATACACATGCGGCGCGTTGTCTTTATCCACGATGATGACGACGCCCAGGTAGCAGGAACCGCCAAGCTTGCGGAATCCCTCCAGGTTGCCCATGACCTTGGCGAACTCCTTTTCGGAGACGCCGCGATACCGGGCGTAGCTCGCGCCGTCCCAGCCGTCCATGGAGACGCGAATCCACGTCCCCCTGGCCGCGAACAGCTCCGCGATCCGGCCTTTCAGACCCGAGCCGTTGGTCAGCGTCGCGAATCGAATGCCCTTGTCCGCCAGCCTCTCGACCGTCTCGGCCAGGTGCGGATAGCACAGGGGCTCTCCTCCGCCGCTGAAGGTCACGGCCTTGACGCCCATTGCCGCGAAGTCCTCCACGATCTCCAGCATCTTCTCGCGGGGGATCTGGTCCTTCGCGGCCATGTCCTTGCCCAGTTGAATGTTCTCCTTGCGATAGGCGCAGTACCAGCAGTTGTGGCTGCAGACGTTCGTCGGCTTGACGCGCACGTGCAGCGGGGGCAGGATCGTCGGCACACTCGCGGGCAGCGAATCGACCTTGTCCTTGTAGTGGAACACCTTCATTTTCGTGTACAGCAAACCCATGCGTGTCGATCCCTCTTCAGCCTCGAACCAGATTCAAGGATTCGGCCGTCGTAAATGCGTAGTCGCCCGTGTAGCCCGTCTCGCGGAAGACCTCCAGCCATTCGTCCACGTGCAAAATGGTCGTCCCGAGCAGGGTCCATTCCTCCAGAAGCTCCCGGCCTTCGCGGGTCTTGTAGGCCCCGAGGGTTACGAAGCTCCGACCTTTGCCCACCCGCTGAATCTCGCGAAGGGCCTGCATCACGCCCCGCAGATTGAGCATGTAAATCGCAGCGTAGGCCATGACGAAATCGAACCGGCCGTCCGCGAACGGCAGTTCCTCATAGGGCGCCAGGACCAGGTCGCCCTTCACCGACTCCATCGCGTTCTCGATCGGATAGGGGTGGTTCTCGACGCCCTTGACGCAGATGCCGGGCAGAGCCAATTTCAGATCGTGCAGGAAGAAACCCTTCTTGCAGCCGACGTCGAGGACTGCTGAGCCCGACGTCAATCCATAGCGGGCCGCAAGTCGTGGGACAATCCGCGTCCATCGGCCGTCGTATCGGAAGCCGCCGTAGCCGTTCTCCCGCCGGCCGTCGTAGTACGCCGCGTCCAGACCGGCGGCCGCCATTCGATTGCGAATGGTCCGAAATCCCTTCTTCAGGACTCTCGGCGTGCTGCCGTGCGGATATCCGATGTCGAACTCTTCCATCAGTGATTCAGGATCTCCACGGGGTCCACGATCATGTTCTCCCGGAATTCCTCGCGGTCGAGGAAGGGGTACAGGTCCTCCATGGGCTTGGAGACGATCCGGCCGTCGGGCAGCTTGAGCGAGGACACCCTCGGAATCAACGGCTGTTCCGGCGGCATCAGGATCTCGCAGACATAGGGGCCGGGATGCGCCAGGACGGCGTCGAGCCGCTCATCCAGGGTCTTCTGATCCCCGATGCGCTCGGACTCGATCCCATAGGCCTGGGCCAGCTTGACGATGTCGGGGCATGTCAGCCCGCTCGACGGATCGGAGCCGACGTACCGCCCGAAATGGTTCTGCTGCATCAGCTTGATCGTCAGGTAGCCTTCGTTGTTGAGCACGAAGATGATCAGCGGCAGTCGGTGGTGCGCGACGGTCTGAAACTCCTGGATGTTCATCTGCAGGCCGCCGTCGCCGGTGATGAGGATGGTCTTGCGCCTGCCTTGGGCGAAGCACGCCCCGATCGCGCCGGGCAGTCCGAACCCCATCGAGGAGAATCCGCTGGAGGTGAACAGCCGCTGGCCGGCTTTGGTCCGGAACGTCTGCATCGTGCAGGTGAAGCTGGTGCCCATGTCCGTGACCACGACCGCGTCGGAGCCGAGCCTTTCACTGAGGCGATCCACGA
Organism: Planctomycetota bacterium; assembly: GCA_012517265.1. Classification (GTDB taxonomy): domain Bacteria; phylum Planctomycetota; class Phycisphaerae; order Sedimentisphaerales; family Anaerobacaceae; genus PLanc-01. Next base: position 20,984 of record JAAYVJ010000548.1, read on the forward strand.
AGTGGAACGAGTTCACCTTGTCCTGGTTGTCCCGGTACTCGGGCAGGCAGACGGGGTACTTCTCCTTCCAGGTCCGACACCGCGTCCGCCAGGGGTCGATCGCGAGCGAGACGCCGTCCGCCTCGATCTTGGCCAACAGGGACTGCAGGAATCGGCCGGCGTCGGCGCAGATCGGCAGGTCGGGACGCAGCGAAGGTTTCCTCAGCTCGATCTCGTCGATATCGACCATGATCTTCCTGGCGCCGCGGGCGAAGAGCTTGTAGTTGTAGCCCACCTGCGGGATCGACATCCGTGAGCCGACGATCAGAACGAGGTCGGCGTTCTGGACCGCGAAGTTGCCCGCCCGATCGCCCATGATGCCGCTGCGGCCGACGTAGTTCTCATCGGCCGTCGGAATGATGTCCGACGTGGTCCAGGAGGAGACGCAGGGAATCTGCACGCGCTGAACGAGGTCACGAAGCGAGTCCTCCGCTCGCGCCAGGCGGACGCCATAGCCGTAGATCAGGACCGGCCGCTTCGCCTGGGCGAGCATCTCGGCGCACTGGGCGACGAGCCCGCTCAGGACGTACTCGGTGCAGGGCGTCGAGGGCTCATCGGGCGTGTATCCGCGAAGCGCCTCGGGATTGACGAGCTTGTTCTGGACATCGAGCGGGACATCGATCCAGACCGGGCCGGGCCGGCCGGTCGTCGCCAGATGGCAGGCCTTCTCCACGTGGTAGCGGATCGTGTCGGGGTCGGTGATCGTCACGGCGTATTTCGTGATCGGGCGGACGATGTCGATGATGTTGCCTTCCTGAATGCCGAACTGCCGCAGTCCGGTCTGGCCGATCAGCGTGTCCCGCGTGACCTGGCCGGAGACGAAAATCGCCGGGATCGAATCCACCCAGGCGCCGTAGACGCCGGTGATGGCATTGGTCCCGCCGGGGCCGGAAGTCACGAGCGTCGCGCCGGGCACCCCGCTGATGCGAGCGTATCCCTCGGCGGCCATTGCCGCGGCCTGCTCGTGGTGCGTCGCGATGTACTCCATGCGGTCGCTGCCCCCGAAGGAATCGACCAGATGCATCGCGCCGCCGCCGCAGACGCCGAAGACGTGCCGGACGCCCAGATCGGCGATCGTTGAAGCGATGTAATCGGAGATCTTCACCACCTTGTTCTCCTGCTCGATGGTCAACACGGTGACTCCTTCGAAACAGTCCCCTTTCGTGCTCTCCTGGAACTCGGCAAACGAGGACACCCGACCGACCTCCATGAGAGGATTGGCGTATTGCCTGGATGAATCACGGCCGATCACCGCCACGAGAGATTCCGGCGAGGGGCAATTGCGATCCCTGCGAATGGCTCCCTTGCGAACGGTGAAGACCAGGTTCTGGAACGTCCGGCGCAGGAGCGTCTCTCCTTCCTCGGGCTCCTGGAGCCTGAGGATCTCCGTGGGATGGGGCACCATGTGGTCGGCCCCCTCGTAGGTCGCGCCGGCCCGCCCGTAGGCGTCGCTCATCCGGCACAGGTCCTCCTTGAGCGGCGGGGACTCGATCTCCATGACCCAGATGCCGTTCTCGGACACCGGGTCGATGGGCAGCGTGCTGGCGGCCTCGGTGGAGTGGAACGCCCCGGCTTCGATATTGACCACGCCCATTCGGCCCAGCGGAATGCTCCCCTCCAGATGATGGAACCTGGCGTCGCCGGAGAGCAGAATCAGCCCGGTCCGCTTCCTCGGATGGCAATGCATCGAGGTTCGTCGCTTGCGAACGATCTGGAGCATCCAGATCGCGACGTGCTCGTTCTCGAAAACCAGGTACTCATAGCCCCAGGGCTTCTTGACGATCACGTCCTCGTAGGGCGCGCCCCGCACGGCGCATCCGGTGGATGCGTCGGCCTGCCCGCCGTGCCGCTCGTCGGCGATCTTTCTCGTCACTGTGTGAATCATGGTCAGCTTCTCAAGGCCGCGACGACCGCCTTCATGAATTCGCCGTTGTTCTTGTAGTGCGGGGCGGAGATCAGATTCCCGTCGATCACGAGATCCTGCTCCTGGTACAAAGCCCCGGCGTTCTTCAAATCGTCCGCGATCGACATGTACCCGGTGACCTTGCGACCCTTGACCACGCCGGCCGAGATGAGGATCCACGGCCCGTGGCAGATCGCGGCGACCAGTTTGCCCGACTCAGCCATCTCCCGGACGAACCGAAGCACCTCGGGCCGGATGCGGAGCCGGTCCGGGGACTCGAATCCGCCGGGCAGGATGACGCAGTCGAAGTCCGACGCCTTGAGGTTGTCTGTGGACATGGTCGCCCGGGCCGGGACGCCGTACTTGCCGATCATGTTCTGCCCGCCGGGCGTGGCGACGTCGAGCGGATACCCCTCTTCCAGCACACGGTAGTAGGGATACACGAATTCCTCGTCCTGGAAGTTCTGCGCCACGATGATCACCACTCTTTTCATGCATGCCTCCTGCGGCCGGACAATCGTTCGATGGCTCGCGGCAGCTCACGCAGACTGGCGACGTGGACGACGTCCGTCTCGCTCCAGTCCGTCACGCCGGATTGGCGGCCGATGAAATCGATGCCCGCCTCGACCGCGGCCTGATAGTCGTTCTGCGAGTCGCCCACGTAGACGCTCGCCTGCTTTTCCCACCCCCGGCCGGCCAGCAGCTCGGCCAGGTTCTCGGCCTTCTCCTTCGGAGAGCCGAGGATCTCCCGAAAGTGCTTCTCGATCCCTCGGGCGCGACACACCTGCCGAAGCTCCTGCTGATCCGAGCCCGACACGACCGCGAACTCGAACCGCCCCTGGTGCCCGGCGAGAAACTCCAGCGAGCCATCGACCGGAACGGCCTCGATCACCTTCTGTTTGACGATCTGGGAGTACCGACCCGCCAGGGTCGCGACCTGGTCCTCGGACGCCGGCCGGCGTAGGATATTCTCGTAGAGATGCCGGATCTTGCCGTAGCGGGACAGGCCGCCGTTGGCCCGAACGAAGTCCATGAACCGGGTCATCTCACCGTCCGGGAGATCCCGGAAAAGCTCGGTGAAGCCCTGGAACCGGATCTCGTTGGTCTCGGCCAGGACTCCGTCGAAATCGAAAATGACATAACGGTATCCCATGACAGTCGCTAGATGAAATTCACGTGCGGATGCGGGTGTTTCAATTCCCACAGGTATCGATTCACTTCGTCCATGCGGCAGCCCACCCGGCAGGAAGAAACGTCGAGTTTCTCCATGCACCAGCGCAAAGAATCTATGCGCTTCTGCCCCTGCCAGATCTCTTCGAAGGTGTTCGCCGCGATGTTCCCATACAGGAATCGCTCGTCGCCCAGATAGACGCTGCACCCCCAGATGTTGCCCCCGGCGTCCAGGTACGACCAGAACGGCAACGCCAGACAGCACCGGTACGGCCGCGTTCCATCGTCCCATTTCTGCATCGCCTTGCGGCGGAAGATCACGTTGAAGCCGTGCGTGCGGACCTGATCGAGCTGCTCGGCCAGATCATCGCATTCGCTGTAGGAGACGCTCTCGAAGGCGCGATGATGGCTCTGGGGATGCTGGGAATAAGGTTTCACGACCAGATAGTCCATCCCCAGATCGCGGCACCGTTCGGCCAGGCCCACCACCTCGTGCCGATTGTCCGGCAGCAGGAGGAGCTGCGCCCCGAGCGTACAGGAGACGCCCTGTCTGGTCCGGATGGCCACCGCCTGCTCGATGTTCCGGAAGAGTCTCGTGAAATCCTCGGGCCGCGTGCCGTGGATTGCGGCGTAGGTCTGGGGCGTGCCGGCGTCGATGCTGATCTTGATCCAGCAGGTCGAGCCCAGGATCCGCTCGCTCACCTCCGGGGTCATCAGCACGCCGTTGGTCGTCAGCGCCACGTCGATCCCGGCCTGCTCTTTGCCATGCAGGAGGATCTCGACCATGCGGCGGTGCAGGAAAGGTTCCCCTTCGCCCGCGAACATGATGCTCTTGAGGCCCAGGGACCCCATCTCGGTCAGACGCGTCTTGAGCAGATCCGCATCCAGAAACCGCGGCTGATAGCCCATGAAATCCAAACCGCAGAAGATACAGCGATGGTTGCACGAGCCGGCGGGCGAAATCTCCATGTAGATCGGGTAGATCCTCTCGCCCTTGAGCCAGTCGCTGACGCGGTCGACGTGGAAAAGCAGCTTGTGATGATCGATCCGCAAACCGTCAGC
>JAAYVJ010000549.1 GCA_012517265.1 Planctomycetota bacterium
ACCCCGCCGGAGGGGACAGGGCTGTTCCTGTTGCTCCGGGGCGCCGCCAGCAAAGCGGTTACGCTGGCGGCCAACGACTTCTCCGGCGTGCGGACCGTCATGCAGGTCGGCGCGGACGTGCCAAAGGGGACCGTCGCGGAGCTGGCGAATCGAACGAATTGAAACGAGAGACGAGGGCGGATCCTCCCGCAGGCAGATGGCAGTACGACGACATGAGATGTGCTTCGGCAAGTATTCGATCGGGATCGGCGACCGTTTCGGCCGCCAGGGCAAGGCGCAATTGGCCGCGCTGATGAAGGCCGCTAAGCGGGGCGTGGGGATCACGCCCGTCTGGAACAAGTCCAACCGCGAGCACACGATCATCGGCACGCAGCCGGCCGATGTCCGCAAGGAAGCCGACGCCGCGGTCCAAGCCGCCGGCTGGAAGGGGCCGTACTGCGTCGACGCCGATCACATCGGCCTGGGCAATGTAGACAAATTCATCGACGCCAGCGACTTCTTCACCCTCGACGTGGCCGACTTCGTGGGCAAGAGCGCGACGGCCGCCGAGATCGACTCGTTCGTCGACAAGTATCGCGATCTGCTCGGATCGCACACGATCGCGGGGATCGCCGAGCCGGTGCAGATCGACGAGTCTCGCATGAGGGCCATCGCGGCCAAGTACCTCCTGGCCGTGCGGCAGGCCGGGGAGATCTTCCGGCACGTCGAGGCGGTCAAGGGCCCCGGCATGTTCGTCACCGAGGTCTCGATGGACGAGACCGACTCCCCGCAGACCCCGGTGGAGCTGCTGGTGATCCTGGCCGCGATCGCCGACGAAGGCATCCCCGCCGAGACGATCGCCCCCAAGTTCAGCGGGCGATTCAACAAGGGCGTGGACTACGTGGGCGACGTGAGCCGATTCGCCGCGGAGTTCGAGCAGGATCTGGCTGTGATCCGCTTCGCGGTCGAGCAGTTCCCGTTGCCCCACACGCTCAAGCTCAGCGTCCACTCCGGCAGCGACAAGTTCTCGATCTACGGCCCGATCGCCCGCGCGATCCGCAAGTTCGACGCCGGCCTGCACTTGAAGACCGCCGGCACCACCTGGCTGGAGGAGCTGATCGGCCTAGCGGCTTGCGGAGGCGAGGGGCTGGCCATCGCCAGGGAGGTCTACACGACGGCGCTGGGCCGCATGGACGAGCTGTGCGGGCCCTACGCCACGGTGATCGACATCGACAAGAAGAAGTTGCCCACGCCCGCCGAAGTCGGCAAATGGGACGGCGACAGGTTCGCCGCGGCCCTCCGCCACGACGCCTCCTGCCCGCACTACAATCCGAACCTCCGCCAGCTCCTGCACGTGGGCTACAAAGTCGCCGCGGAGATGGGCGATCGCTTCCTCAGCGCCCTGGAGCGATTCGAGCCCACGATCGCCGAGAACGTCGCGACGAATCTCTACGACCGCCACATCCTGCCGGTGTTCGTGGGGAGCAAGGCGTAGGACGAATCGGACCTGCAGGACGGAGGGGGCCGCAACCGCACGGGTGGAAGGTGCCTTTTCTTGGGGGAAGCTCCATGCAGGATGGAAGCTACACAGGCGAGGCGCGGGTTCTGCCTCTGAACCGCCTGTTTGGCGTGACGACCCATGAGGTGGGCTGAATCTGTCCGCGGGCCGGATCGTACTGAATTCCGATGCCGATCATTCCGATAAAGACACCATGCAGATCGGATTGACCACCGAACTGGGGGACGAATCGGCATGGAAGATTGCATCGGCATAGAGAAGGTTGTACATGGACAGCCGTGGAACGCGGTGCACGGCGGCTATTTCTCCGATCCTGAGACGGCCCGACCCCTGGTCGAGACCGCCGCGTGCGTGCTGGCCAGATCGCCGGCCGACGTGGTCGTGGACCTGGGGGGCGGAACCGGATTCCTTCTGTCGCAACTGGCTGCGCAGGGCGCGGCAGCCGGGCTGACGATGGTGAACTTGGATTGCTCGCGGGAGCAGTTGGCCCTGACCGCCGGCGGCGACGTTCTGGGCGTCTGTGCGTCGGTCGACGAGTTCGACCGCGGCGACCTCGCGAGCGAGGATCAACGGCTCCTCTACATCATGCGGTCCGTGCTGCACTACGCGGGGGAGGACGGCCTTTCCTCCGTGCTCTATCATCTTCGCGACCAGGCCCGGGCCGGCGAGTTCTTCGTTCACCAGACCGCGTCCTTCGAGCGAGAGGCGGAAGCCGCCTGCCTCAATGCCCTCTATGAACGCATGCACACCGGCAAATGGTATCCCACGGTGAGCCTCCTGAAGCGGCGGCTCGTGGAGGCCGGCTGGCGAGTCGTCACCGTGGCCGCGGCGCCCGCCTTGCTGCTGACCTCGGAGGATCTCGCCCAGCGCTACGGCCTGACGGACGCGGAGATCCGGCGCATCCGCGACGAGATGGCGATCGAGTTCGGCCAGATGCCCAACGTGTTCGAACTCACTTCCGTCGGATTCCAGGCGAGACTGCACTACCGGATCTACACCTGCGTGGCCGGACCCGAATAGAGCCGTCCCACTTCGTGACTTCCACACCATTTGCCCAGCAGTTGGCCGTCAACCTTCGGCTCGGGTGGCACAGGCAGGGGGTTCTCGAACACAGGGCGGCAAGAGGCCAGAGAAAAGGCCACCGCCGCCAGCGTCAAAACAGATCGAGCCTCGCAACACGCCGAATCCTTTCCGCATCCTCTCACGTACACTCCCACCCAGCGTCGATATCCGCGGGGATCTGCATCGCCGTCCGGAATCCGCAGCGTGACGACTACCGGTGCCGTTCCCGAAAAGCCGTGAGTTCTTTCTCAGGCCGCGACTCCCAGCACTGGGTTCGTGCCCAGCCGCTGGTTCGGCAGGGAATAGGCGTAGAACGCGACGCCCTCGTAGGTCCAGGCGTCCGGCCGGTTCTGGATCAGCGAATCCCTCTCGCTCTCGCTCATCGTGTAGAAATGCGAGCTGAGAACGGGCGACCAGAACCGGAAGACCGGCTTCATCGCGTTGGCCGGCGAGAATCCCGTCTACAGGAAGAACTGGTCCCAGGTCGTGATCTGGAAGAGGCAATTGCCGTCAGCGACCTGGCCGAGGTCGTATTCGTGGGTGACCGTCTTCCATGCCATCACCTGGGTCGTAGAGAGCGATGTCGGCAACCGAGGGAGGGGGGGGCGAGCACATAGCGCTCGAACAAGTCGCATGCGTGCGCGGAGGCCTCGGCTCGCAAGGCAACGATGATCGCTGTCGCGACAACCAGGAACATCCCGGCAAACAGGACTCTCCGCAGTATGCGCCTCTCCATGTCATTCCTCGAAGTGGAGCAGAGTGTAGGGGAACAGATCAAAGGCGGCAAGTCAGGAGTGTCGCGGGAGGGTGTATGTCCGCAATTGCACGAGCCTCATGGGCGGGTCGTGTTCGCGGCGTGCGTTTACCGCTTTGCGGATACCAGCGGGGGAGAACGGAGCCGGTCTGCCCTGGAGCGAGGACCGTGACTCGTGCCCCGCAAAGATAACGCCTTACGGCGTCACTACGAACCTCTCATCGCCGGTGACTCGTGAAGCGTCTCCAACGGCCCGTCGCTTCCAGTCTCCAGCCTGCTGCGGTTCTAGTTGCGATTCGTCGCCGGCTGCAATGTTCTCTTCTCGACGCCTTCGTGCGTGATCTTGATGGGCTGGATGAGGCCCTGTTCGTCGAAGTACATCCTGTCCATGCAGGTCACGCGGTGGTTGGCGTCGGTTTCGCCCAGCGGCCGGCGGTGGTACACGGCGTACCAGATGTCCGCCTGCGGGTCGTGAATGACCGAGTGGTGTCCCGCGCCGGTGGCCACCG
>JAAYVJ010000550.1 GCA_012517265.1 Planctomycetota bacterium
AGGCGCCACCACCATCGGCCGGCAGAACCACTTCTTCCCGAATTCCGCGATCGGCTGCAATCCCCAGATTCTGGGGTTGGGACCGGATGCCCAGACCGGCGCCCTGGTGATCGGCGACCGCAACGTATTCCGCGAGAACGTCACCATCCACGTGAGCAAGCACGCCGGGACCGCCACCCGGATCGGCAGCGATAATCTCCTGATGGTCGGCTCGCACATCGGGCATGACGCGATCCTCGAAGACAAGATCGTCCTGAGCAATCTCGTCCAGATCGGCGGGCACGTCCACATCGAGACCGGCGCCTGGATGAGCGGGCTGGCCGCCTCGCACCAGTTCGTCACCATCGGCAAGTGGTGCTACGTGGCCGGGCTGGCCGGGCTCACGCACGACATCGTTCCGTTCGTGATCGTCAGCGGGCACTACCCGCCCCGCGTTCGAGGCGTCAACAAGCGGGGAATGAACCGCGCGGGCCTGAACGAGGAGCAGCAGGAGCGGATCCTCGACGCCTACAAGAGGCTCTATCGCAAGAGCGGCACGCTTCTGGCCAACGCCAAGGAGCTGGCCGAGCAGGACGGGCTCGACGAGAACGTGCGGGCCATGATCGACTCGATCTTCAAGAGCACCCAGCATCGGTTCGGCCGGTACCTGGAGAGCAAGCGAAACGAGTAGAACAACGATGCCGGCCGTCACGGGGACGGCCGGACCGGTCCTATGAGTCCCCTAGGTCCGATTGGTCCTATTTCCCAAGACTGGGCTTTCATGGAAGACACGAAGATTCGTACGGCAGTCGTCGGCGCAGGCAAGATGGGCTCGATCCACGCGAAGGTCTACAGCCAGTTGCCCGACAGCCAACTCGTCGCGGTCGTGGATGCCGACAAGGCCCGAGCCGCCCAACTTGCCGAAAAGTACGGCTGTGTCGCGTACACCGACTGCAAGGAGATCCTGGACAAGGTCGATGCGGTCACGATCGCTACGCCCACCACGACGCACCTGGAACTGGCCAAGTTGTTCCTGTACAACCGGATCCCCGTGCTCGTGGAGAAGCCGCTGGCCTCCAGCGTGCGGGAGGGCCGCAAGATCGTGTCCCTGGCCCGCCGGTACGACACGGTCGTGGCCGTGGGGCATTCCGAACGCTGCAACCCGGTGGCCCAGGCGGTGAAACGGCTGGACATCGAGCCCAAGTTCATCGAGGCCCAGCGCGTCAGCCCGTATCCGTTCCGCTCGACCGACGTCGGGGTGGTCCTGGACATCATGATCCACGACATCGACATCATCCTGTCCCTGGCGAGGAGCAAGATCAAGCGGGTGGACGCCGTCGGCGTCACGGTCATCCAGGGCGGCGAGGACATCTGCAACGCCCGGATCGTGTTCGACAACGGCTGCATCGCCAACATCACCGCGTCGCGCCTGGCTCTCAAGACCGAGCGGCGGGTTCGCGTGTTCAGCCGCGAGGCCTACGTGAACGTCGACTACCTCAAGAAGAGCGGCATCGTCATCAAGACCGATCCGAACAAGAACGTCGTCGATATGATCAAGGAATGGCGAGGGCGAAACGATTTCAATCCGGTCGCCGTCAACTGGCCCGACCTGCTGCACATCGAGCAGCTCGAGATCGACGACAAGGAGCCCATCCGTCTGGAGCAAGAGGCCTTCCTGCGGGCCGTCAAGGACCGATCCTGTGAGCCCGAGGTCAGCGCCGAAGAAGGCCTGGCCGCCCTCCGTTGCGCGCAGAAGATCCTCCGCGCGGTCAAGAAGCACAAGTGGGACTAGGCCAAGGGCGATTGCCGATTGACGATGGACGATTGGCGGCGGTCCCCTGCCGCGATCCCCGGCAAAAGGCGAGAATTCCCGTGACTTTCACCTGCCGGCGAGAATTGGGAGTGGTCGGCGACTGTCGCCCTTCGCCTGGGCGAGCCTCAGATCACAGGCGCCGTCCAGGAGGGGCAGACCGGCATCATCCTGCTTCTGGTGGCCAATGAGCAGGGCGGGTGATGCGAAGAGAAGGCGGACCGGCTGGCCGTCACGTCGCCGCGGTTGGTGGCTTGACGTCCGCGTTCTGGCGGGCGCGGCGCAGCAGGTCGTAGACCCAGTCCTCGAAGTAGAGGGGATAGAGGTTCATTCTCTCGCTGGCCCAGCGGATTCCCTCGCGGGTGAGAAGGTCCTTGTACTCATCCTCCCGGCCGGGGAACAGCTCGGCGAGCCTCTTTTTGTACACGTGTCGGAGCATGTTCCGGCGGGCCTTGCGCGTCGGGTCGTCCTTGTCCACGGCCCGGAAGAAGTGGCGGATCGTGGGGACCGTCGTCTCGTCGCTCTTGAAGTAGGGGACCAGCCTCTTGGGGATTGTGTGCGGAATGATGAACTCCTCATCGATGCTCTGGAGCAGAGTCTCGTCGGGCTCATAGTGGAGGAAGGGGTCGAAGAAGAACACCGCCGGGTGGAAGTCCACACGGTGGGCGGACAGGTGAGGGACGAACGGATTGGCGAACTGACCGTTCTTGAAGAGGGTCAGCGGACCGTCGCCGATGCAGATGCTGAAGCAGGTCTTGTTGAAGTCCTTGCGGTTGTAGCCCACGATGGCGTTGTAGGCCCGCCGGAGCTTGGGCATGGTCAGCCGGCGGACATCGAAGATGATCACCCGCGAGGACGTCGTCTCCTGGGCCGTCCGCTCGATTTCCTCGACGCCTTCACGGACGGTGTTCGCACGGGGACAAATCAGGGTGCAGCGTTTGAACCGCTTGTCTGCGCCGATCCTCTCGCGAATGTCCTCGCCCAGCGTCGGGTCCACGGTCAGGACATGGATATGATCCCTTCGTTGGTCGTGGCTGAGGATGTCCTGCTTGGTGTCCGTGATTGCATATCTTTCTTCGTCCACCTCATTCTGCCTTACCCGCCGCGTAAGTGCCCGTCATTGTCTGTACGTCCGCCGGGGGATTCTGTTCGTCCGGCGGGCCGCTCTCCGTCCTAGACAAGACCCTCAGTGGACTGTGCGGTCGGCCGCCGCTACGCCCCGCTCTCCCGGTCGATGGCCTTGAGCCGTTCTTTCCTCGCCTGGACCCGCAGCCGGGCGTTCTCGTACCGCTGCTTCTCCTCCGGCGTTTGGGGCAGCAGCGGAGGCGCAGGCACGGGCCTTCTGTCTTTGTCCAGCGCCACGAACGTCAGGTGTGCCGTGGTGGCGAGGACGTGTCCACCGCCGCAGGGGTCCTCGCGGATCACCTGCACGCCCACCTCCATCGACGACCGGCTCACATAGTTGACCGCGGCCTTGAGGACCACGTGGTCGCCGATGCGGATGGGCTGGCGAAAGACCAGCGAATCAATGCCTGCGGTGACGACCTCGCAGCCGCAGTGCCGCTGGGCGGCCATGGCCGCCGCCATGTCGATCCATCCGACGATGGCCCCGCCGAAGGCGGTCCCCTGGGCGTTGGCCTGCGTCGGCATCACGAGATAGCGGGTCTCCACAGCGCTCTGACCGGGTGTCTTGCCCATTGCGTTCGTCATGGTGACCATAGTGTCCTGTCGCCACCCGGCAAGTCAACAGCCTATCACCAGAAATTCGCATCCACGGGATTCGAGACGGCGGGGCAAACGGCGCCCCAGGTTCCTCTCGGACTGGCGCGCTCATCCGCCATTTTGCGCAGCGACGTCTTGATTGCCCCGGCCGCGTCGGCTACCATGGCTCCGTGGCCCTTACGAACGGCAATTGCATACTCATAGGAGGACAACCGCATGAAACGACGTGATTTCCTCAAGACCGCCGCGACCACCGGGACCGGGTTGCTCATCGTGCCCAGTGGCGTGCTCTCCGGGGCCAACGCCCCCAGCAACAAGCTCAACATCGCCCTGATCGGGACCTGGGGCCGGGGCGAAGCCCACTTCAAGGATCTGGAGGGCGAGAATGTGGTCGCCCTGTGCGACGTCAACGAGGAGCACCTGGAGTTCGGCGCCAAGCGATTCCCCAACGCCAAGAAATACGTCGATTGGCGCAAGTGCCTCGATCAGAAGGACATCGACGCGGTCGTCTGCTGCACGGCCGACCACACGCACGCGTTCATCGCCAACTGGTGCCTCAATCGCAACCTGCACTGCTACATGGAAAAGCCGCTGGCGATCAGCGTGGAAGAGGCCCGCATCGTCCGCACCAACTGGGCCAAGAAGAAGGGCAAGCTGGCCACGCAGGTCGGCATGCAGCGCCACGAGCATCCGAATTTCAACCGCATCCAGGAACTCGTCCGGGACGGCGCGATCGGCGAGTTGAAAGACGCCTACGCCTGGGGCAACCGGCAGATCCCCCGACCCGGGTACCTGCCCGCCCAGGGCGAGCCGCCGGCCCACCTGCACTATGATCTGTGGGTTGGACCGTCGCCGTTCCACCCCTACAACCCCGGCTATTTCTCCGGCGGCCCCGGCGCCAACTGCCTCCAGTGGAATATGTACTGGGACTTCGGCACCGGCCAGATCGGCGACATGGGCAGCCACACGATGGACCTCGTCTGGAACGTCGTCGGCAACGGCCTGCCGACCACAATGGAAGCCTCCGGCGAGCCGTTCAACCCGGATGTGACGCCGGTTCGGATGGAAAGCCACGCCATGCTGCCGGCCAACGACTGGCGCGGCGAAATCGGCGTCCATTGGTACCAGGGCGGCGCCATGCCCAGAACGCCGAGGGATTGGGTCGATCTGAACAAGATCGGTCACGGCGCGATGTTCAAGGGCACCAAGGGCTATCTGATCACCGACTTTACCTCCCGACTGCTGATCCCCTTCGGCGACAACGCGGATATGAGCTACTACGATCGCCGGCCGAAGGACAAGATGCTCCCGGATCTTGGGCACTTCCAGACGCAGTGGATCAACGCCTGCAAGAACCCCAGTCTCCCGACCGCGTGCGATTTCGAGTACAGCGGCACGATGATTGAGACGATGGTCCTGGGCCTGGTCGCCTACCGCGTGGGCAAGAAGCTCGATTACGACGGCGCTACGGGCAAAGTCAAAAACTGCCCCGAGGCCAACGAGCTGCTCAGCCGCAAGTACCGCGAAGGCTGGACCATCAACGGCTGATCCGGGCTGTCCATCGGATCCCAAATGTGCAAAAAGCCGGTGGGGCGATCCTGCGTCCCACCGGCTTTTGTTATGCGCTCACTTCGATTGTGGGGCCGGCTGCGCCGAGGGGGAGAACTCCACCTTCGGCGGGCCGGTACGGGCCTGCTCGGTTGTCTCGAACAGCGGCTGGGGTTCGACGCCCGCCTTGCGGGAGAACCACGAGCCGAACAGCTCCCTCGTGTAGGTATTCAGCTCCCTGACCGTCTCGTTGTACCGCGTCCGGGCCACGGAGATCCGGTTCTCGGTGCCTTCGAGCTGGTCCTGCAGAGCCAGGAAGTTCTGGTTCGACTTGAGCTCGGGATAGGTCTCGCGGAGCACGAGTAGTCGGGAGAGCAGGCCGCTCAACTGATTGGACGCGTCGATCTTCTGGCTCACGGAGTCCGATTGGAAGTACTTTGTGCGGGCCTGCGCGATGTTCTCGAAGATCTCTTTCTCCTGGTTCGCGTATCCTTTGACCGTCTCGACGAGATTGGGGATCAGGTCGAACCGGCGCTGAAGCTGCGCGTCGACGTTGGCCCAGGCCTCCTTGGCCGCCTGTTCGAGCCGGACCGCGCGGTTGTAGCCGCGAGCGTAGATTCCGAACGCGACCGCGCCGAAGAGGATCAGGACGCCCAGGATTCCCACGAGGACCGCGATTGCCGAAGCCCCTTGAGGAAAAGCTCTTGTTCTCGATGTCGAATGAAGCATGTTTGATCTCCCGAAGTTTACCAACTGCCGCCGGCGCCGCCGCCGCTGAATCCGCCGCCGCCACCGCCGCCGAAATGTCCGAATCCGCCGGTGCCTGCCCCGCCAAAGCCGCCGAACCCGCCGCCGAAGGGACCGCCTCCGAACGAGCCGCTGCGACCGTGGCCGCCGTACCCGCCGAATCCGCGGAATAGCAGGGGCCAGAACAGCCATCCCATGTCGCCGCCGCCGCGCCCGCCCCAGCCGCCTCCCCGGCCGCTGCTTGTGATGGCGATCAGGATGATCGGCAGCAGGAAGATCAGCAGCGATGCGCAGCACGGCGTCGCAGGTCGTGGCCCGACGGGGTGATTGTCCACGCTTTGCGGGAGAGTCGGCAGGCCGCTCAGCGTCACGTGCATCTCGTCGGCGATCCGCCGGACCACTTCGATATTCACCGCGTAGATGCCCTGACTGTACTGGTTCTGCTTGAGATAGGGGACGAGCGTCGCCCTTCCCAGGTTGCCGAGGTAACTGTCGGTGAGGAATCCCTCCAGGCCGCGTCCCGGCGTGAACCAGTACTTGCGGTCCGAGACCGCGATCACGAACAGCATGCCGTTGTCTTCGCCTCGCTGTCCGAGCTTCCACCTGTCGTGCGCCAGCTCGACGGAATACTGGGCGATGGGGACGCCGTCCGTGGTCGGGACGGTCAGGACGATGTACTGGACGCCGGTCTTCTGTTCGAGCTCCTGGAGAATGCCGTTGAGCGCTTGTTCGTGGGCCGGCTGCACCACGTCGGCCAGATCTTCGACGTAATGCTCGGGCGTCGCCAATTGCGAGGGAGCGTACCGGGCCATCCCGAAGGCCGGCGTCAGCAGGACGATCGCCAGGATTGTCGTCGTGCCCTTGCGCATCGCTACGGCTCCATCTCGTCGATGGCGGCGGCAAGCCGATCGACCGCGTCGACAATCGCGACGAACGCGCTCTCGATGTCCGAATCGGACAGCCGGGGTTTCTCCTGTCGCCAGCGGTCCGCGCGGATCGCGGCGTCGAGATCGATGTGGAACCGAGTCGACGCCTGCGTCAGCGTGGCGGCCATGGTCTTCGGCCGATCGACGTCCCTGAGCCAGAGCATGGCCCGCATCAGGGGGGCCAGCCCCTTGGCGGTTGCTACGAGGATCTCACGGACGAGTCTTCTGTCGCCCGCGGAGGCGACCCAGCCCTGTCGCAGCCGTACGAGCGTGGCCTTGAGCTCCCGCTCGCACTGGAGCCTCACGTCGCGTTTCTCGAACCGGAGGTTCGCGAAGGGGTCGTCGCCCAGAACGGTCTGGTGCGTCAGTTGGAAATCGAGGAACTCGACGCCGAACACGTCGCGCGACCGCTCGATGTAGGGCGCGGTCATCATCAGCGGCGCCGACAGGCCGGAGCGTCTCCTCGACTTGGCCAGCGAAGCGACGGCGTTCAGGGCCGCGATGGTGTGCTCGTCGAGCACAATCACCGTGTTGACGTCGCTGATCCCCGGCCGGAAGTCGTCCGTCAGCGCGCTGCCGACCACGGTGACGCTCCGGAGTCGCCCGCCCAGCGGCGTTTGCACGCCGTCGATCAGCCGGGTCAGCGGCTCGCGGAGAGACTCGCGGATCGAGCCCCATTGCAGCGTGTTCGGTGCATTGGTCATAAAACCATCCTTCCTTCAGCATGGAATCGCCGGCATTCCGTGGTCCAAGGCTTTCTCGGACTGCGGAGACACCGTGTTTGCAGCGGCAAACCATGTCATTTTGACAGTCTATATGACGCCCACGAGGCGTCAACCTTCATTTCTCCCTGCAATTTTCGCGGGAAAACGGGGTCCTGGGCTCTGGCACGCTGTTTGCTTATCTTCACTGTGAAAAAACGAATTGGGAAGAGAAAGAGAAGATCTGGAATCGTGTTTTGGAAGAAAGGGGGCAAACTATGGCGATCGTACCGTGGGTTCGTAGAAACAGGAATGAACTGGGTTCTCTTCGCAGCCAAATGGACGATCTGTTCGGCGGTTTCTTCCGGGGTTTGGACATGCCGTTCTCGATGTTCGGCGAGAAGATCTGGCCGGCGATCGACGTGGCGGAGAAAGATGATGCGATTCTGGTCCGGGCCGAGGTCCCAGGCTGCAAACCGGAAGATATCGACGTTTCGGTTTGCGGCAACACACTGACGCTCAGCGGCGAGAAGAAAGAGTCTCATGAGGCCAACGGGGAAGGCTACTATCACATGGAAAGCACATGGGGTTCGTTCCGTCGGGAGGTTTCGCTGCCTGCCGAGGTCGACTCCAGCAAGATCCAAGCGGCCGTCAGAGACGGGGTTCTCTCCGTGACTTTGCCCAAGGCCGAGAAGAGCAAGGCGGTGAAGGTCAAAGTCCAGGGATAACGTGCCCCTCTCGCCAATGAGGGGCTCAAAGAGTCAGGTTCAGCAGAGTTCAGTTCGCACAGTGCCGCCCGGGTCACGACCGGGCGGCACGATTCATTTCGGGGTTGCGGAGTCTCCCGATGAATGTGTCGAGCAATTCCGCGGCCTGCGCGTCGGTCAGGGGCCGGGGGTCGTAGTGGAGCGTGACGGCCAGGCGGCTTGCGTAGATGCTCACCGCGAACGTCGCGCACGTATGGGGGCGATTGGGGGCGACGGAGTCGATGCTCTCCAGCGTCACGTTGCCCGCCGTCAGGCAGCCGGCCCGTCGCGGCAGCGGCGAATGAGCGAACATCTTGCCCAGATTCGTGAAGATACAGGACATCGAGCAATGGGGGGAGCGGGTCCGTCGTCGCAGTTCGCCGGGAATGAGGTTGAAAAGCCAGGAGGTGAAGATGAACGTGAGCCCGAGCTGATGCGAGAGAATGAGATCCATCTCCTCGTGAACGCCGCGGAGCAAGGCCTCCGGTTTCTCGCAGTCCTGATGCCGCCGGTCCAGGAAGATCGAACTCGCCAAGCAGACGGCCGGAAGCCTGCGATCGGACGCGGTGCGCAGATTGATGGGAACCATCATTCGCAGCCAGCCGTTGTCCCGGATGTCGTGACGGAACCGCCATTCGTCGAGAGACAGGAACAACTGCGCAGCCATCAGATCGTTGAGTCGGACTCCCACTTGCGTAGCGATCTTGCGGAGAGCCCCGGTTTCCGCAACGGTGAGGGACCGAGTCAACACAGCCGGGTATCCCGCCGGCGGGCCTTCGCCGTCGCACGGCTCATGAGGAAGAATCGGTTGCGGCGATCGCATCACGAATTGCCGCACGCCCAGCAGCCCGACCGCCTGTTTCGGCAGCATGCGGATCAGTTTGCCCGCCGTCAGGCCGAAGCGGCCCCGGCCGGTCAGCCTGTCCGGGTCGATCAGTCGCAATTGTAGTCCCGGCGGTGCCGCTCCGAGCGTCAGGGCATAGGCGATCAGGATCTCATCGACAAACGTGATCATTCCCGCGCCGTCGCAACAAGCGTGGTGCCACTGAACCACCAGATCGCACTTCGGACCTTCGCTGACGATGTGGAAGCGGATTCCGATCTCGCGGAGAAGGTCCAGATGCGTCGCTGGAGGGAAGCGGCCTCCGACCGGGCCCGATTCCCAACGCATGATGGGTTGCGGATCGTCCTGGACGACCCAGTCGATGTGGGTTCGCCCCCGCATTCGGGCCTTGGCACGCAAGAGCGGATGCCGCCGGAGAACTTGGCGCACCGCGGCTTCGAACGCGCCGCGATCGAACTGTCCGTCGAATCGGAACCGCGCGAAACAGCTCCAAGGGAACGCCGGCCGGTCTTCCCAGAAGAGGAACTCCTCCAGTGTCGTGAAGGGAAAGGACAGGCTCGTCACGGAGGGCCTCCGTCGTGATTCCGCGAGCGGCGCGCGATGCCTTCCACGATCTGCTGTAACGTGTCGAGGCTGCCGTAGCGGAACCGAAAACCCAGTTCCCGCTGCAGCCGCGCCGGGGCGACCACCCAGGGCTCGCGGACGAAGTAGAGCAGGCCGGGCGGCCATTCCTGGATCGGCAGTCGCGTCTTCCATATCAGCCAAGCCGCCGCATAGGCCAGCGAAAAAGGCAGTCTCCAGGCTCGCCGGTTCGTCCGGCGGGCCAGTTCCGACAGCGACAGATGGTCGGGCGGTCCGACGTTGTAAGGGCCGCGTCCGTCGTGCGACAGGATCTCGTAGATCGCCGCGACCACGTCGTCCTCGTGAACCAGTTGCATCGGCGGATCGCGCCCATCCAGCAGTCCGATGAACGGCATGCCGAAGATGAAGCGGGTCAGGTAGTTGTCCATGTTCGGGCCGCCGATGATCGCCGGCCGCACCGTCGAGACCGCGATCTGCGGATGC
>JAAYVJ010000551.1 GCA_012517265.1 Planctomycetota bacterium
CCCCCCCTCGGACTTCGCGTCCGGCCGGCACGCGATGAGGAAACACTTGTCGCTGACGGAACATGGATGAAGGAACTGCGGCCAGTCGTCGTCCACGAGGATATCGGCAATCCTGGGCTCAACCGGATCGCCCCGTGCGGAGATGCGACGAACGAAGCCCATCGCGTCGGACCATCCCTGGCTGGTGTCCAACAACAGACAGCAGGCATCGTCCAATCGTCAAGTCATGCCCCTTCCGCAGTGAATCCGTTGCACGGACGGATTATATCACGCGGAGGGACGCCGTGACCAGCCTCTGATGTCGATTCGGAAAATCCGTCAGGAGCCGGGGGAGCCGCCCTGTTGAGAACTGGACTGCCAAGCGCCGGACTTGCCCCATCGATCCAGATCCGGATCGCAAGCGTCCTTGATCGTCAGCGAGAAGCCCAGGCCGTCGGTCTCGGGCTTCCAGGAGTCCTTGTACTTGAATTCGAGAATCGTATTGCCGGTCCGGTCTTCGAGCTTGATCTTCTCCCCGGCGTTGTCGAGGTTGCCGGCGAAAGCCCCCGGCGCCAGACGCACCCCGGCGCCGTAGCGGTCCGTGAACGCCGCTCGATTTCTCGCGATCACGATGCACTCCCCCGAAGCCAGTGAGACCTTGCCGCCCGGCGGAAACACGTACGACACGCCCTCTGTCAGCTTGACGCCATCGAGCGCCAACGACACGGCCCCGATGTTTCTGAGTTCGACAAATTCGTATGCCTGGCTGTCGTAGCCGCCGCCGGGAGCGGGGTTGTACAGGATCTCCGTGACGCGAAGATATCGCTGCGGATCGCTCGGCGCACCGGCGTAGGCGAGCGTGTCGACGATCCGGCTGTCGCGGTCGAGCAGATACACCGTTTCGCCCCAGTTGGAAAGATGGCCCTTGTAGTTCCCCTGGACGAAAAGGCCCTGTCCGCCGCGAGGACCGGCGGTCCGACCGCGGAACGCCTTGACGTTCGGCGAGGCGTACAGCTTGCTCTTTGCCAGCACGACCGTCCCCGGCGCGAACGTATGCTCGATCCCGCCGGCAAGCTGCCAACCGGACAGGTCCACCGCGAACGCGTTCGGATTCACCAGCTCGACGTACTCTTCGTCCTGGTTACCCGAGGGCGGATCGTGTTCGTAGCCGCCGAATGTGATCGTCACATATGCCGGCTGGGAATCGGGGATGCCGGCGTTGCCGCCGGCGGGCTGGCTTGTCTTGTTGTTGGCGTTGTGGTCGACGTACAACTGCGTCCGCCGCGTGGGAAAGTAGCTCTTGAGCGAGTTGACCGCCGAACTGAGGTTACCCAGACGAGGACTCGCCAAAGCGTACAATTCGTCGATGCGATTCTCAAAGAACCGTTGGGCCATCGGCGTGTTCGACGGCTGGAGCAACTCGTCCATCACCGTGCGGGTGCGCCGCAGGAACATTTCGCGCGTTTCCGGAAGATTGTACATGACGTCCAGGAACACGCTCCACTGCCGGCCGCCGTCCTTGGCGTGGACCTGATCCCCCAGGAAGGGATGCGACGTGTAGATCCACCCGTCGCCCACGACGCCAAAAGTCCAATCCTTGTCCCAAGGGAAGATCGACCACTCGCCGCTGCCGTCGGTATCGCGATAGAAATAGAAATTCTTGCGGATGTCGTCGGTATCCTGGAGAAGGCACCGAGCCGCGAGATAGTCCATCATGCCGGGCAGATTGAAGGCGTCGAAGATGAAGGCCCTCCGCTGTTCTGGGGTCGCTGCGTTGAGCCCCGCGACGACCGCGGCAATATCGGAGAGATCCTCCCCCTTTCGCGTCTTCTTTTCGATCCCCGAACTGATGTCGCTGAAGACCGGCGTGGACGGGCCCCGCTGAACGAATTTGTAGAGAGCCCCATGCGGATCCAAGCCGTTGCGTTCGAGGAACGCGGTGTCCACCTGCTCGACGAAGATCCCCACGCGATCCACCTGCTTGTTGAGCACCGAGAGCATGTGGAAGCACAATGACGAGGGGCAGCCGGCCCTCTGCATCGTCTCGAACGCCAGCGGCGGACGCAGGTAGCTTGGATCGCTTCCGTTCTGGTTGAGGTTGAACTCCTTCACACCGTCGCAGTCGTCGGAGAGCCGGAATCGGTAGCCCGTGTTGAAGACGAACTTCTTGGACCCGGCGCCGACGGTCGCCCCGCCTCGCTGACGCACGAAGATGTTGTCGTAGAACCGACCGTCGTAGAACACCGAGGCACGCGCCCCGGCGCGCGTCGAGGCCGCGGAGGGGGATTGCGTGAACCAAGCCAGAACCGGCAAATCGCCCGCCGTCGCGGGGCTGGCGACCACCGTCCCGTAGTACTCCGGCGAATCCGTCGGATGCGCGAACAAGGGATCACGGGACCAGTTGCGTTGGGCGTCGACCGCGAAGACGTACCAGCGCACCATATCGCCTGCGGCGTAGGCCTGGAACGGGATCGCCGCGGTGTAGACGCCGTCCCCCGCCGCGGCGTCGGCGCCCGCGCCGTCGTCGAGCATCGCCAGCCCTCCGGCCGGCAGGGACGCGACGCTCGTCTGATAGTTGATCTGACACACCAGCCTGACGACATCGACCGCGGCCATGCTGGGGGACACTTCCGCCGTGATGACCAGATCCTCCCCGACGGCCGGAGGCGGCGGATTCTTCGTGACATTGCGGATGATCGGCCCGATCTGGGCCATGGCCCCATCGTTGGCCCGGCCCGGCGTCGGCTTCAGGAGAAAGCCCTCGATGGCCCCGTCCGGATCGACCTCCGCGACGTCCACCGCCACCAGTTCCGGAAGAACCAGCAGATCGGAGCTGCCTAGACTGGAATTGAGCCCCTGGATCGCCAACACGTTGTTGCCCCTGATCAGGGCGTCCTTGTGGGCCGTGATGTCGAACTCCTGGGCAACCACGGCGGCCGCGTCGTCGCGCGTCGTGACGGCGCCGGAGTTCCAGGCCAGTTGCGCCGCTTGCGGCGCATTGGACCGGGCCACCTCCCGGCCGTTGAGCCAGGCGACGAATCCATCTTCATACCGCATCCGAAGGAGCAGTTTGTCGATGCTCTTGGTCTGTGACACGACGAAGGAAACGCGAACATAGGCCGTTTGGTTGCGGCCCTGCATGGCGGCCACATCCAGGCCTGTGTATCCGGCATAATCGTATCCGACGCCGGTTGTGCCGGCCTGCCAGGAGGAATCGTCGAAGCCCCCTTGCGTCCAGGTCAGACCCAACGCGGCATCGGTCGGAATCAGAGCCTTGGCGGCCGCCCCTTGGGCGACCAGTGTCGTCTCGGTCTGGGAAAGCGCCGCCGCGCCGCCCAGACCATAGGAGATATCCGCAAGCTGAGGGGGGTAATCGCGGTACGCGAAGGCGATGGTCCGGCCGTCCGGCTCCACGAGAGCCACGGTCTCCCCCTCGGCCGCGAGCGAGAAGCTCGTGTGCAGTTGCCCTGCAGGGTCCCGCAGGTCCTTGCCCGACGCGAAGACAACCAGGTACGCGCCCGGCCCGAGCGACACCTCGGGGATCTCCCACTGGGTCGGATCCGCCAGATCGTCGGTGAGATACCAGCCCTCCAGATTCACGGACTCGGACGTCGGATTGTAGAGCTCGATCCAATCGGAGGAATCGCCCTGGAAATCCGTCAGGCCGTCGTCGTTGGAGGCCTCGAACTCCGTGATGACCGGTCCGTTTCCCAGGGCGGGCCAGGAGACGATCAGCAGGACGGCCAGAACAAAGAAAAACCGACTTGCAGAAGACAAGGGGCTTCCCAACAGAATTCTCATCGCATCACCACGCTTTCGCCCTGCTCCTCGAACCCATTCCAGCCGACCGTGCGGAAGCCATCGTTGTCCCCTCTCCTCGGAACCTCCATGATAGCCGATTGCCGCCCCCGGTACAACGCAGGAACGCCGGACAGACTCCCACCACGCCGCAAGACACGCCCCAGACGAGTCACAGCCCCAACCACCTCAACCGGCGATCAGGCCGTCAGAGCCCTGTTCATCCGCTCGATCGTGTCGTCAATCTCCTGGATGCTGAGCATGCCGACCGTGGTGGCGTCCACCAGGCCGTTGCCCCAGACGTACTTGAGCGAGGCGTCCTTCTGCTCGGGGGTCGTCAGCTTGCCGGCGCCGAAGATCTTCATGCCCAGAATGACCTTGCCGTCGGCGCGGGCCTGCTTGAGGATGGGGGCCACCTCGTCGGGCGAAGCGTCCATGGCCGCGTCCCGGCCCACGTTGTTGATCCGTGCCAGAATCACATCCGTCCAGGGATGCGTGCAGGCGACCTTCAGCGCGCCGAGATCGTGACAGGACACGCCCACGGCCCGCACGGCCCCCTTGACCTTCAGCTCGGACAATTCGTCCCGAACCCGCTCGTATTCGACAGGCCAGTTCGCGTTGGTCATGCAGTGAATCAGGCAGATGTCCAGCACCTCGACGTTGAGTTCTCTCCGGAAGCGGTCCACTTCCTTCACCGCCCCGCCGGAGGCGAGGTTCCAGTACTCCGTCCGCGGCCAGATCTTGCTCATGACGATGTACTTGTCGCGCGGCACGCCGTTGAGGGCCGTGCGCAGATAGGGGTGCGATCCGTAGAGGTCGGCGCAATCCATGAAGGCGATGCCTCGGTCCAGGCCGTGACGAATCAGTTCGTTGAAGGCCTTTTCGCCCAGACGGGTGTGCGCGGAGGACCGACCCGAGCCGTTCCAGCCGGTGCCCTGGGCGAGCCGGGAAGCCTTGATCCCGGTGCGGCCCAGCGTCACGATCTGGGTGGCCGGACAGCCCCCTGGCGACGGTTGATCGGCGAGCGCGGCCTGTGTGCCTGCCACAAGGGTCCCCGCGCCGGCCAGCGCGGCGGCGAAGAACCGACGTCGACTGAAACCCTCAGTCTCGTTTGTCCGAACTCGTGCATGCATGTCCATGAAATTCGCCCTTTCGCAGTCAACATGTCCTTCTCACCGGTGACGCCGTCACACCCCAACCAACGACGGGAACCCATCTGGCTTCGTCCTGCATCAAGAGACCTCCGACGGAACAACGCTCGACGGATCAGGATCTCATTGTAGCTTCAGGCATGCGGTGATTCAAGGCTTGGACGGAAATGGGACCCGCCGGCCTCGCTTCCATGCTTTCCTGCAATACTTCGCTCGGCCAAGCGTCTTTCGTGTGATATCCGGCTCAATGCCCACATTCGGTTCGGTCGAGGGTTTTGGCAGAAACAGACAGGCAAATGCCATGGATGACAAATTTTTCGTGTCCGTAGATTCTTGCCGCTTGCTTATAGGACACGAATGTGATATAAAAGAAGGGCCTTGAGACAGACGTCCATCACGGGCGTCGTGGTGGAGTTGGGTGAATTCACCCCCCGCGTGCAGATTTGTGCGTATGGCCGCGGATGCGAAATCGGGGCTGGCGGTCCCGTTTCATGTCGTTCCGCGTGCAGAAGAATACGAGGTAGAGAAGAGAGCATCTTTGCTTTTGGGCGATCTCGTCCACATCGAATGCTTGTAGGCATGTGGTGTGGCATGCGATGCCCCAGAGGAGGTCTGTACATTCTTAGGAAGGCGGGATCTTCAACGCCTCATCGGACAAGAAATCCTCGGTTCTCAATTCGTCCTGGATCAACCGACCAATATCCCTGGAGACGTCGCAAAGGGGACGCCACCAGGGACTGTGGAACCTCGGTGCGTAGCCGGGGAAGCAGGATAACTGTCTCTATGTGTTAGGAGGAAGATCATGAATCGCAGATTAACCTGTCTGGCTGTCGCGTGTGCCTTGTTGCTCACGGTCGGCAGCGCAGGCGCCCAGGAGATCGGGAAGGGCAAAGTGCTCTTCGAGTACTGGTTCGGCGGGAGCATCAACAACAATGTTGATACCCTCAAGGCCGACCCCCGTTTCCCGAACAATCCCGGGCAGAGCGAGTGGCGTGACGGCATGGACCGCCCGGATTGGAGCGGCCAGGACTACTGGGGCGCCCGAGGCCGGGCGTATCTGACCCCGCCGGAGACGGGCGACTACACCTTCTGGACCGCCAGCGACGACGACAGCGAGTTGTGGTTGAGCACCGACGCCGATCCGGCCAACGCCAAGATGATCTGCAACGTCGAGGGCTGGTGCAACTACCAGAACTGGACGGGCGCCGGTCAGGCCCCCGGCCCGAATCGACAGTCGGCCCCGATTCCGCTGGTCGCAGGCCAGAAGTACTACATCGAGCTGCTGTTCTCCGACGGCACGGGCGGCGGCCACGCCAGCATCGGCTGGGCCGGCCCCGGCGTCGGCGCGACGCCCGTCGTCCTCAAGGGCGACGTGCTGACCGCCTTCATCCGCGATCCGGAACCCCTGCTGAAGGCTCAGAACCCCGAGCCGGCCAACGGCGCGGTCGATGTAACCAACCCGCTGTTCACCTGGAAGGCCGGCGCCAATGCGGTCTCCCACGAGGTCTACGTCGGAAACAACCCGGTCCTGGGTCCCAATGACCTGGTGGCCGCCAGCGCCCTCAACATGTATTATCATCTGGCCGGCCTCACGCCGGGCGCCCAGTACTACTGGCGCGTCGACGAGGTCGATGCCGCGGGCAACAAGTATGAGGGCAACCTGTGGTCCTTCACCGTTCAGCCGATCAAGTCTTACGCCCAAAGCCCGTACGACGGCGCCATGTTCCGCGCCCTCGACACGAAGCTCTCGTGGAAGGCCGGCAGCACGGCGATGAGCCACAACGTCTACCTGAGCACGAGCTTCGAAGACGTCAACACCGCCGCGGCGGCAGCGTTCCAGGGCGCCCAAGCGGGAACGACCTTCACGCCCGTCGCTCTGGAGTACGGCACCGTCTACTATTGGCGCGTCGATGAAGTCGACACGGCCGGCGAAGTCATCCCGGGCGACGTCCTGACCTTCTCCACGATTCAGGAGGGCATGGGCGGCGCCACGTACGAGGTGTGGGCGAACATTGACGGCGGCACGATCGCCGACCTGACCGGCAGCGCAGACTTCCCGCGCAACCCCACCAGCGTAACCACCGTGTCGAACATGGAAGCCCCGGTCGATTCGGCCGACGCCTTCGGCGGCAGAATCTCGGCCTGGCTGCACGTCCCGGTCGCCGGCGAGTACACCTTCTGGATCGCCAGCGATGACGCCAGCCAGCTCTTCCTCGGCGCCGACAAGAACTCGGCCAAGGTGATCGCCAGCGTCGAGGGTTGGGCAGGCTCGCGTGCCTGGGACAGCAACGCCTCGCAGAAGTCGGCCCCGGTTCAGCTTGAGGCCGGCGTCTACTACATCGCGGCCCTCTACAAAGAAGGCAGCGGCGGCGACAACTGCTCCGTGGCCTGGCAGGGCCCGGCGGTTCCGGTCCGCGAACTCGTCCTCGACGGCTTCATCACGCCGTTCGTGGGTCTGTGGGCCGATGATCCGTCGCCCGTCGACGGCGCCCAGGGCCAACCCGATCGTCCGGTTCTCAACTGGATGGCCGGCGTTGGAGCCGTGGAGCACGCCCTGTATCTGAGCACGGATAAGAACGCCGTGGCGGCCGGCAATGCCTCCGCCTTGAAGGTTCGCGGCGCCGACACCTCCTATGTGCCGGCAGCACTGAACTGGAACACAACCTATTACTGGAAGGTGGACGAGATCGACCCGAACGGCAACGTCGCCCCGGGCTTCGTCTGGAGCTTCAAGGTCGCCGACTATATCCCGGTGATCGATGAGGCCGTGTCCGTGACCTACGACAACACCACGGATCCGTTCATCACCGAGCTCACGCAGGAATACAGCAGCCCGCAGGACTGGACCAAGAACGGCGTCAGCTCGCTGCAACTGCAGCTCAAGGGCAACGCGCCGAAGATGTCCGTCAGCAACGGCACCATCTCCCTGATGGCGGCCGGCGCGGACATTTGGGACAGCGCCGATCAGTTCCGCTACGCCTACAAAACCCTCAACGGCGACGGCACGATGGTCGCCCGCGTGGTCAGCCGCGGCACCGGGTCCAGCGAATGGGCCAAGGGCGGCGTCATGATCCGCCAGAACACCGAGGCCGGCTCGACCCACGCCTACATGCCCATCACGGGCGGCGGCGGCAACGGCGCCAGCTTCCAGGGCCGTCTCGCGGCCAACGGTGGTTCGTCCAATAGCGACAGCGGCACGGCCATCGCGCCTCCGTACTGGGTGAAGATCGAACGCGTCGGGAACACCTTCAACGGCTTCGTTTCGGCCGACGCCACCGTTTGGACCCAGTTGGGCACCTGGAACATCGAGATGACCGACCCGGTTTGCATCGGTCTGGCCGTCACCTCCCACGCCTCCGGCGAGCTGCGGACCTTCACGTTCGACGGCGTCTCGACGACAGGTGACGTCACCGGCGACTGGACGGTCGCCGACATCGGCGTCGCCCAGGGCGGCAATGATCCCGCGCCGGTTTACGTGGCCGTCACGGACAGCGCCGGCAAGACCGCCATGGTCAAGCATCCGGACAACCCGAACGTCACGATGATGACGGACTGGGTGACCTGGAAGGTCCTGACCTCGCGGTTCTCCGGCGTCAACCTCAAGGCGATCACGAAGGTGACCGTGGGCGTCGGCGACGGCACCCCCGGCGGCGTCGGCATCCTCCAGGTGGCCAACGCCCGCGTGGTCAAGCCGGTCGCGATCAACGTCGTGAATCCGAGCTTCGAACAGCCGAACGCCACCGCCAAGTTGCTCTTCCCGGCCAGCGCGATCCGCTTTGAAAGCGTGCCGGGCTGGAAGACGGACAAGGCGCCCGCCAATTCGAGTGTTCGCAAGGGTGTGAAGTCCACCAACGGGGATTGGGCCGCGTTCCTGTTCGGCGGCGATCCTTCGATCTGGCAGTTGACGGACTACTCCGTCGTCGAAGGCGAAGCTTTCACGTTGACCGTGGACGCCTCAGTCTCGTTTGGGGCGGTTCGCGACGATAAGGCGAACCTCAGGATGTCGTTCTTCTACGACGACGGCGGCAAGCGCGTGACCGTGGCGACCAGCGACGTGGTTCTGCCGGGCTATCCGCACACGTACACGCTGTCGTTCTCGAGCGTAGACAAACGCGCTCCGGTCGGGCACAAACTCGGCGTCGAGTTCGTCAACCTGCTGGACAACGGCATCAGCGTGGACAACGTGCGTCTGACGACAAAGTAAGGGACATAACATCCCCCTTCGAGGGTCATGCCCTGTCGGCTGAATCGCTGACAGGGCATGACCGCGAGGTCGAGGGAGCCTGCCCTTTCGCTCTTACCGGGGCCTGCATCGCATCGGTGCGGGCCCCGCTGTTTTTCGATCTGGCCTCTGAAGGCGGGGATTCGATCCAGACCCGTCAGGACAACGGACGCCGGCGGCGGCTCCACCCTGGCCGATGCGCGTCAGAGCCTCTCGGCCAAGCGGCCGAGAAGACTCGCGATGTCATGGAGCACCTTTCGCGACGGCACGGGCAGTTTCACATGACGCTGGCCACTGGCTTCGTCGGTCTCGATCCTCAGTCCGGGGACG
>JAAYVJ010000077.1 GCA_012517265.1 Planctomycetota bacterium
GTCTGGGGATATCTGGCACGGGGCAATGATGGCTTGACGCTCGTCATGGTGGCGATCAACTCCCTGACGATGCTGGTGCTCTATGGCGTGCTCGGTGGTTTCCTGCTGGGCGTGGGCAAGTTGCCTGTCCCCTGGCAGGCGCTGCTGCTGTCCATCGCGATCTATGTGGCCCTGCCGCTGGTCGCCGGATACCTGTCGCGCAGGTGGATTATCAAGGCCAAGGGCGAACAATGGTTCAAGGAGAAGTTTCTGCACGTGCTGACGCCCATCACGATCATCGCTCTATTGACCACGCTGGTGCTGCTGTTCAGCTTTAAGGGTGAAACGATCCTGAACAATCCCCTGACGATTCTCTGGATCGCGATCCCGCTGTTCATTCAGACGAACCTGATCTTCTGGCTGGGATACTGGTGGGCCAGACTGTTGAAGTTGTCGTATGAGGATGCCGCGCCGGCGGCCATGATCGGGGCGTCCAACCATTTCGAGGTCGCCATCGCCACGGCTACGATGCTCTTCGGCCTGTCTTCCGGCGCCGCTCTGGCCACGGTCGTCGGCGTCCTGATCGAAGTCCCTGTCATGCTCATGCTGGTGAAGATCTGTCTTCGGACTCAGGATTGGTTCCGCCCCACGACCGTAGCGCAGGCCGCATAATGTCGGGAGAAACTGAATCCACACGGCGTAACCGTCCGTGAGGGACATCTGTTTGATTGGGGCCGCAGCGAGATAATGTTGCCGTGCGATGGAAAGGAGTCGATCGACGACAGCCGACACACCGCAGGGAGAACGGACCGGGCGGAGCCGGCGGGACAGGGGTTGCCGGCGCATGGGGTGTTCGACTACACGCCGGGTCACAGTCGGGAAGGGCCGGTGCGGTTGAGTGGATTATTGAAAGGAAGAGGGCTGTGAGCATTCGCCCACAGCCCTCGATGACCAGTCAATTGATTCCACCGTTCAACTGGCGTTTACTGCAGCATGTACGCGACGGCATTGAGGAACATCACGGCGCCGTCTTCATACAGGTCGTACTGACCGGCGGTCTGCGCGTCCTTGCCGCTGGCGGCTTCGCGAGAGCCGCTCAGGAACACCAGGCGAGGAGCCGGCAGGACATCCGTCCCGGCGCCGCCGTCATGGATCAGCGAGGTACCGGCGGGGTACTCCGCGATGACCATAGCGCCTGCGGGACCAGTCGTCGATCCGGCGGAAACGGTCGCCAGAGTGATCGCGCCGGCAGCCGGCGCTTCGGTGACGATCGAGATGCCGCGAGCTGCGACGCCGTCCGAGTACGTAACCATGCCCGCATACGGGTTGGTCATCGTGCCGTCAGTCAGGTCGATTCCCGCGAAGATCGGGTGGGTCGGGTCCAGGACTGCCAGCTTGAGGTCCCCGGTGCTGTCCGG
Source organism: Planctomycetota bacterium (assembly GCA_012517265.1). Lineage (GTDB taxonomy): Bacteria > Planctomycetota > Phycisphaerae > Sedimentisphaerales > Anaerobacaceae > PLanc-01. Next base: position 1,398 of record JAAYVJ010000077.1, read on the forward strand.
AATGGTGCTTCCGGTGTTGAAGCCCATCCGGCTCTTGCGGTTGATGTACCCGTTCATGGAGATCATCGGAACGGGGATGGTGTTCCACGTGGTGGCTGCGGCGTTCTGGAAGCTGCTGCTGGCGACCGAACGACTGACGATCACCAAGTCCGCTGCGGCCTTGATCATGTCTACGTTGGGTGTGCCGGTTTGGACATAGCGCACGACGTTGTAGCCGGCTTCCTTGAGCAGGTCGGTGTAACCCTTATCCGGGGCCGTGGTGAAGCCGCCCGTGACCGCGGCGGCGGTGGGGGCGTCATCGGCCGGATGGAAGGTGACCCAGAAGACCACCGGACCGGTGCCTGCGGCGACGGTGCCCAGCAGCTCGATCTCGGCGATCTGCATGCTGTTGGCGTTGGGACCGCGGACGGCCGTGAACGCCACCTTGTAGTTGGTGTACGGCACGGTGTTGGCGAACCCGATCGGGGTGACGCTCTTCCACCGACGCGGCCAGACGGTCGGACGGGAGAAGTCGTCGATGGGGCCCTTGGCGATCAGCGCCCAGGGACCCTCGACGCCCTTGTTGGAGCCGTAGAGCTCGAACGCGACTGGATCGCGCTCGGCGGCGTCATTGGCGGTTGTGAACGTGAGGCCCGTGACCACCGTGGCGCCGACGGCCGGCGTGACGATGATGCCGCTGGGCTGCGACTTGCCGCCGAAATTCAAATACTTGGTCGTGATCTGATTGTCGACGGACAATGCCGGGGTCTCCGCGGCCGGCCAGGAGCCGGCGTATTCGGGGAAGCCGATCACGGCGTCGCCGGCGGCGGTGACGTCGATGGCGCCGGCAGCGGGCGAGGTGGCCGGCTGGACCGTGCGGACGTCCGCGAAGGTCATGACGCCGGTGCCGCCGGGCTGGCCGTCGCCGACCGAGAAGGTCAGCTTCACGGCGTTCTTGAGATCCACGCCGGCAAATGCGGCCAGCGGGACTCGGATCAGATCCATGACCGCTGTCTGAGTGGCCTTCGGATCCGGATGGGTGACCGCTGCGACCTTACCGGCGGCGTCCTCGATGGCGACGCTCATCGGAGCCGGGTCGTTGCTGGCGATCCCGATGTCGTCCCAGGTCGAGAACGGGCCGGCCGGGGTGACGTCGCCCGTTGTGGTGACGTTGTCGAACGTGAAGGTCCGCAACGCGCCGGCGACGTGCGAGGTGACGGCCAGGCCGATGTAGACGGGGTTGCCCATCGCGATGGTCTGGGCTGTGCCCAACTGCGTCCATTCGACGCCGTCCGCGGAGATGAAGCCGCTGAAGGCATCGCCCTTGCGCTCGATCTTCACCCAGTAGGGGGCGTTGACGCGGGTGGCGCTGTCGTTGTTGGACGAGGCGCCGGCCGTGAGCAGACGCCGCTGGAAGCTGGCGCCGTTGCCGCCGGCCGCCGTGGTGGCGCTGGGGCCCGTGATCGGCATGAAGGCATGGGTCGAATCGGCCGCAAGCGTCTGGCGGATCATGACGCCGCCCTTGGCCCATTCGCTGGTGCCGGTGCCGACCGTGACGACGCGGGCGACCATGGTGCCGTCGCCGTTGAGCATCTTGTAGGCATAGTGGAACTGGTCGGAGTTGCCCCAGATGTCGGCGCCGGCGCCCGTCAGGGAGTACGTGCCGGTGGCGCTATCATAGGAAAGTCCGCCCGTGGGGGCAGCCCGACCCTGGAACCGGATGGCCAGATCAGTCAGCTTGCCGCCGGCGGTCAGATCGGCCGGGGTGGGCAACGCGACCGACGAGATGTACGGCGCAACGCGGTTGTTGTAGGTCAGCGTGGTCTGCCCTTCGAGAATCGGGGCATACGTGACGGTCGAGAAGCTCCAGACCGGACCGGCAATGGTGGCGCCGGCGGTGTCGATCTCATCGACTCGCCAGTAATACGTGGAGAATGCGTCCAGGGCAGCCGCCGGGGTGAACTTGGCTTCCGCCATGGTGCCCGCCAGAGTGGCGGGATCGCCGGCCGTCACAGCGGCCTTGTCTTTGCCGAGGTAGACGACGTGGCCCATGCCGGTCTGTCCGGCAGTCCAGGTCAACGTCGGTTTCACGGCGATGTCCTTGGCGCCGTCGGCCGGAACCGGGGCGTGAGCCGTCATCGGCATCACGGTGAAGCTCCAGACGGAGCCCGGATACTTGACGCCGGCGGCATCGATCTCATCGACGCGCCAATAATAGGTCTTGCCGGGTTCCGGCGTTTCGAACCAGTAGAACATCGCGACGCCGGGCAAGGCCGGTTTCTGATCGGCAGCGGTCAATTCCGGGGTCGCGCCGATGTAGATTTCGTGTGCCACGGCGGTCAAGCCGGCGGTCCACTCGAACACCGAGGGGATCACATCCACGGCCTTGTCGGCCGGTTTGGGATTGCCTGCCATCAGCAGGGGTTCCGGGCTGCGGATGAACGCGGTGCAGTACTTGCCTGCGATGACGGTGGCTGCGTCGCCGATGCCGGGGCCGGCCCAGCCGACGTCCAGGCTGTCACCGCCGCCGCCTTCTTTCATCAGGGCTTCGAGGTAGTACTTCTGGCCTGCGACGAGGGAGACGGGGGCCGACTTCTGGCCGGCTTCTTTGCCCCACTCCGCGACGCCCGTCCAGGACGCGACCTGGGCGATCATCGTGGCGTTGGCGGGATTGTCGTCGGTGCTCAGCCAGAGCTGGCAGTTGTCGTCGCCGGCGACCCAGAAGGTGTAGTCGCCCGTTTGGGGCGGGGTGATGTACGCACGGCCGCGAACACCGTAGTTGTCCGCACGGCCTGAGGGGCTCTGGAACTTGTCTAGCCACACTGAACTGGTGGGGTTGTTGGGATACAGGGCGTTGCCGGTCAGGTCGGGGATGGTGGTCCCGCCGCCGATGTTGTCCCAGAACTCGAAGAGCACTTTGCCCTGGCCCAACTCTTGGGCGCCGGCGGCCGCGGCCAAGGCCACTACCACCGCCAGGCATACAGATTTCTTAAACATAACGTCCTCCTAAGAAGTTTTCACCACATTCGCTCATGATACGGCTCCAAGCGTCAACAGACTCCGCCCACCTCGAATCTTGCGGAATCGGCGCGGTTGCGCCTCACTACGGTGGAATCCGAACTCGACCGATCACCTCCTTCCTGCCAGCACCTGGCGGTTGTCAACTCCGGTGGGATGAATCTGAAGCGCAGAGGGACCGTGTGCTACACAGATCGTCCCGAATCACGCGCTCACCCAGGTCTCCGATCTTGCATCCACAGCCTCAGAAGAATGCCGGTCCGCGACCTGTTGGAAAGCCCGAAGGCCTCAATGGGTGCGGACGATGAAGGCCACACACACACAAACTGCAATCATCCACTATATCCTTGATGGACACGAGACGCAAGTCATTTCATGTGGTCCATTCCCGATGTCGCAAATTCCGTTTCCCGTCGTGTTGCCGGCCCGCCGGCCTCCGACGGCGGACTTCCCTTGGATCGACTGGTTTGAAGCTGGGGTTTAGTCAGAAGAACGCCGCATTGCGCCTGGCGATTGGCCCAGGTAGGCCCGCACGTGCGGCAGCAGGGGGTACTTGACCGCCTCGGCGGCAGTGAGCCAGCCGGCCCAGACGATCTCCCGGCTGTCGACGCCAGCCTTCGGCGCGGTCTCCACCCTGCTTTCCCAGATGTCGATCGCGTCCTGGCGGGATTCGAACGGAAGCACGCCATGCCACGCATGACGCAGCGATCGCGGCGGCAGATCGATGGTGACTTCCTCTTTCAGCTCCCGCAATGCGGCCTGCTCGGAGGGTTCCCCCGCTCGGACGAACCCGCCGGGCAGCGAGAGGCAGCTCCGATAACTGGTGCGGATCAGCAGGACTCTGCCTTCGTGCCACAAGGCCGTCGCGGCTCCGTTTGTTTGGGGCCTCCGAACGAACCACCAGGCGCGCAGCGTCCAGTACGCCAGTCGGTAGCCCAAACGGATGAAGGCGTTTGGGAGTGCCCGCAAGACACTCGCCGGCATAACGATCCTCGCGGAGGCAAGATCATCGGTTCGCATAGGTCAAACGCGAGGATACGTCGCCGGCGAGGTTCGGGCAAGGCAAATCGGAGGATGAGCCCCTCGCGCATGACGAAGGCCGCCGGGGTTGCAGTCCGGCGGCCCTGGTCTCGTGAGGATTCAGCCGATCCTATCTATAGAGCTCGGGCCCAACGGTCCCGGCGATCGCGGCGACCCGGCCGTCGGTTGTGTCACTGACACCCACGTTGAGCACAGAGTTGCGGGTTGTGCCGTCTGTGAGTTTTATGACGAGTGTGACTTCTGCGAGGGTCCCGGGGTCTTCGAGATGGTTCATCCGGGAGATCCCGACCAGTTCCACAGGCGGATTTCCTGCGTACAGGGTCGATAATTCGCCCGATGCGAGGGGACGCAGCTTGCGGGCCGTCGCCCAGTCCGTCGCGATGACCGCCTGCCAGTAAGCCTGGACCACCTTCTTGCAGGCGTCTTGGCAAGACAATCCGTCGACCGGCAGGCCCAGCCCCGGCGTCTCGGCCAGGAGCTTGCGGATCTTGCGGCAGTCCACGACCTGGGCTCCGGCGGGCATGGAGAACTCGAAGAGGCCCGCCGGCAGGGTCGGGTTGTACGTGACGCCGCTGTACTCGAAGTGGGCCGGGCCCTGGCGGGCTTCCTCGAACCAGACCGCGGCCCGGACGGGCAGCTTGCTGTCCAGGTCGATCTGAATCGACCAGTAACGGGCGCCGTTGACCGCCGGACCGGCGAACGTCACGTATACGCAGGGCCTCTCGGTGGCCGGGTCCGGGCGGTACTCCTCCTGCCAGTGCTGGGCCGCCTTCTTGAATTCCTCCAGCATGTCGCCGCTGGGGAAGATCGGGCCGCGGCGATTCAGGCCTTCAGTGATATAGACGACGGTTGTGTTCGGGCCCTCGCAGCGGCCGCTGACGTACGTGAGGTTCTCTTTCTCCGAAGCGACGCAGACGTGGTCCTCGCCTTCGCGGTAGAAGAAGTCGCCGGACAGAGACGGGTCGCTGGAACTGGCGGCCGCCCAGATGTCGATCGCCGCGTCGATCTGCCGGTCGGGGTAGTGGACCCTCCCGGCGATGTGGATCGCTTTGACGTTCTTGAGGGCTTCGATCGTCTGCTCGATGGCCCAGGCGGGCCTTGTAAGACTGCCGAATACCGCGAATAGCACCACGACGGCGACTACGGCCGCCGCGGTCAATTTGCTTGTCTTGCTTGTCATGATCGTTCTCCAGATCGAATGGCTCGCGAGAGCCATTTGTGGTTTGGCTTTGTGCATGGCTGTCAGTGCGGCCGGCAGGACCTTCTCGTCCACCCGGTCGCCGGCGGGAGTCGCAAGGCTCCCCAGATACGTTTCGACCATGCGTTTCACGTCTCTCCTGTCGGTCATGATCCCAACTCCCCATTCAGAATCGAACGGAGCTTGTCCAAGCCGTACCGGTACCGGCTCATTGCGGTATTGATGGAGATCTCCCGAAGCCTGGCGATCTCCCGAAACGGCAGCTTGCTCTGCACGTGCAGGACGATGATCTCCCGCTGCTCGTCGGGCAACTCGGCCATCGCGGCGTCGAGCCGGGCAATCGTCTCCCGACTCATCGCCGCCTGCGCCGGTCCGATCCCGTCGGCCGCTCGCGGCGGGACCTCATCCGGGTCCACGGCGGCCCGACGCCGGTTCATGCGGTTGAGATCCCTTGCCCGGTTGGCCACGCAGATCGCCAGATAGCCCTTGAGGCTGCCGCGAAGCTCGAACCGCCCGACGCTTTTCGCGAACTCCACGAAGACGTCGTGCAGGACGTCCTCGATGCCGGCGCGGTCGTTGAGCAGGGCGGCCGCCGTCTTGAGCAGACCGTCTCGGTGCTTCTCGTAGATCCGGCACAAGGCCGCCGGATCCCCGCGGTTGAACCGCCAGATTAGGAACCTGTCTTCGATCATCTGCACCCATCAACGAACATCAACAACCGGTCGTCAAGAGTGGAAACGTCCGTCGCCGCCATTCTAGTCTGGATCTTGCGAAAACAGAAACAATCGGGGCTGTTCGCAGGGGCAGGTCCCTATGGATTGACTCACGCCACGGGTCGTGCTAACGTGTCTTCCACGGCGAAAGCCGAGAGGCGGCCACTCGCCTTCTGCCAAAGGGAGCACTCGACGTTGATCGAGATGGAATCGGAGAAATAAAGTCCCTTCCGGTCCGACTCAATCGGGTACTGTGAGATGTGCGATGCGAAGAAACCGACTCGGTGGAGTCTGGTGGGGAGTTCATCGTCATGATTCACGTTGAGGACTTGCAGAAGAGCTACGGCAGCCTTCGGGCGGTCGACGGGATTTCGCTCGATGTCCCGGAAGGGGAGTTGTTCGGCTTTCTCGGCCCCAACGGGGCGGGCAAGACCACGACTCTCTCGATGATCTCGGGATTGCTCAAGCCGGATCGCGGCCGGGTGAGCATTGCCGACATCGACGTGTGGAGTTCGCCCAAGGCGGCCAAGAGGCTCCTGGGCCTGGTGCCTCAGGACCTGGCCCTCTACGAGGAACTCTCGGCGCGCGAGAACCTGATGTTCTGGGGCAGCCTGTTCGATCTACCCCGGGCGAAGCTCAAGGCCAACATCGACCTGTGGCTCGACCGCGTGGGCCTGAAGGAGCGGGCCAAGGGGCCCGTCTCCAAGTTCTCCGGCGGCATGAAACGCCGGCTGAATCTCGCCATCGGACTGGTCCACAATCCCAGGGTTGTGCTGCTGGACGAGCCGACCGTCGGGATCGACCCGCAGGCCAGGAAGAACATCCTCGACATTGTCCGCGACATCGCCAGGGAAGGGACCACGATCCTGTTCACGACGCACCATCTGGAAGAGGCCGAGTCTCTGTGCGACCGCATTGCGATCATGGACCACGGCAGGATTCTCGAAACCGGGTCGGTCGAGGAACTGGCCAAGGTCGCCGGCGACGGGGACGTCGTCACGGTGAATGGCCCGTTTGACGCCGGGCGGTTCCGCGCGGCCTTGGAGAACCAGAACGTCAACATCCTCACCGCCGGCGACGGCGCGGGGGTCGTGAGTCTCGCGTCGGGCCGGATGAATGTCGTCGCCCTCCTCCAGAAGCTCGGCGAAGGAGGGATCGAGGTCACGGACATCTCCATCCAGAAGCCGAGCCTGGAAAGCGTGTTTCTGAAACTCACGGGAAGAGAGCTGCGAGATTGAAAACGATCTGGACTCTCATCAAGAAGGACCTGCTGCGGGACGCCCGCCATCCGTGGGGCCTGGTCGTGTTCATGATCATCCCGGTGCTCACGGCGGTGATCGTGTCGCTGGTGTTCTCGCCGCGCGCGGACTTCCAGAAGAACGTCCGGATCGATCTGGCCGTACTTGACCGGGACGACGACTTCCTCTCCGGCGTGCTGCGATCCGTCGCCGGCCAGGGCCAGGCCGCGGAGAACCTCCGGCTGCACATGGTCAAGACGGAGGCCGAGGGGCTCCGGATGGTCGAGAAGCGAAAAGTCTCCGCGTTTGTCGTGCTGCCCCAGAACCTGACCACGGATCTGCTCGACGGCAAGCCCGCCGCGATGACGCTGTACAAGAACCCGGCCGAGGCGATCCTGCCTCGCATCGTGGAAGAGGGGCTGCTCGTCGTCTGCAGCGGCGCCTCCGAGGCCCTCAAGCTCTTGCAGCCGCAGATCAAGGGGATTCGCGACATGATGGGTCGCGACAAGATGCCCGGTTCGCTGGAGGTCGCTCAGATCGGCGCCAGTTCCATCGACCGGCTGCGCACGGTCGA
>JAAYVJ010000552.1 GCA_012517265.1 Planctomycetota bacterium
ATTGGGTCGGCGTTGGGGGTTGAGCTGTCCGCCTGGGCAGGAAGCGGAGAGAACGGGATTCGCTTGACATCGCGGCCGAACGCATGGAGACTGAAGGCCCTTGAGGCGGCACACAGGCACGAAGTCCTTTGAATGAGGTGACTGCGATGGCATGTCAGACGAGAGCATCGGTTTCGCGAAGGCAGTTCATCCAGGGTTCGGCGGCGTCGCTGGCGGCGCTGGGCGTCACGGGCGGCCGGCTGTACGCGGCGGGTTCGGACAAGATCCGCGTCGGCCTCGTCGGCTGCGGCAGCAGGGGGACCGGGGCCGTGCGCAACTGCGTCGATTCCTCGCCCAATGTCGAGATCGTCGCGCTGGGCGACCTGTTCCAGGACCGCGTCGACGCGTGCCTGGCCACCATCAAGAAGAACGGGGAGAAGGACTGGAGTTCCTCTCAGCCCTGGCGACACGCGGACAAGGTGAAGGTGACGCCGGACACGTGCTTCACCGGCTTCGACGCGTACAAGAAGGTCATCGACAGCGGCGTGGACCTAGTGATCCTGGCGACCTCGCCGCACTTTCGGCCCATGCACCTCAAAGTCGCGATTGAGGCGGGCAAGCACGTGTTCATGGAGAAGCCCGTTGCGGTCGATCCGGTCGGGATTCGCTCGGTGCTCCAGTCGTCGGAGTTGGCCAGGCAGAAGGGCCTCGCCATCGTCGCCGGCACGCAGCGGCGTCACGATCCCAAGTACGTCGAGGTCATCAAGCGTGTCCACAATGGCGACATCGGCGAGTTGGTCGCCGGGCAATGTTATTGGGTGGGCTGCTTCGTTCGCCAGTGGGGCTTCTATCACGAGCGACAGCCTTCCTGGTCCGACATGGAGAACCAGTGCCGCAACTGGTACTACTACACGTGGCTCTCGGGCGACCACATCGTCGAGCAGCACGTGCACAACATCGATGTGATCAACTGGGCGATGGGCGGCCACCCCGTGACGGCGATGGGCATGGGCGGCCGGCAGGTTCGCGTCGAGCCCGAGTTCGGCAACATCTACGACCACTTCGCAGTCGAATTCGAGTACGCCAACGGGGCACGCATCCTGAGCATGGCCCGCCAGATCGACGGCTGCACCGACCGGATCGCCGAGCGGATCGTCGGCTCCAAGGGCGTCGCGGCCGAAGGCCTGATCGAAGGCGCCAAACCCTTCAAGTACGAGGGCCCCACGCCGAATCCTTACGAGCAGGAGCACGCCGATCTGATCGCGAGCATCCGTGCCGGCCGGCCCTTGAACGAGGGGCGTCAGGTCGCCGAGAGCACGATGACCGCCATCCTCGGCCGGATGAGCGCTTACACAGGCCGCGCGATCAAGTGGGATTGGGCGATGAACGCCTCCAAGCTCGACCTGACCCCGCCGGCCTACGAACTCGGTCCCCTCCCGGTCGCTCCAGTCCCGATGCCGGGCAAGACGGCGTTGGTTTGAGAAGAACTTTTTCTCACGCAGGGACGCGGTGACGCCGGGGGCGCAGCGGTCAGGTTCCGACTGGAACCGGCAATTGGAGGGAATCGCATGGCGACGGAACAAGAGCCCACGATCCTGGTGGTTGGGGCCAGTGGGGCCACGGGACGGCTGCTGGTGGAGCAGTTGCTCGGTCGCGGATGCCGCGTCAAAGCGATCGTGCGATCGGCCGAGAGATTGCCTGAAGCCATCAGGGGCCATGATCGTCTGGCCGTGATCTGCGCGAGCGTGCTGGATCTCAGCGATGCCGAGATGGTCCGACATGTGAGCGGGTGCGACGCGGTGGTTTCGTGCCTGGGACACAACCTGACCTGGAAGGGCATCTTCGGCCCGCCCAGGCGGCTCGTGACCGAGGCCGTGCGGCGGTTGTGCGAGGCTGTCAAAGCAAACGGGCCGGACAAGCCGACCAGGTTCGTCCTCATGAACACCGCGGGCAACAGCAATCGCGATCTGTGCGAGGCGGTGTCGTTCGGCCAGAGATGCGTCGTCGGTTTGCTTCGCCTGCTGCTTCCGCCGCATGTGGACAACGAAAAAGCGGCGGACTACCTGCGGACCCAGATCGGCCGGAACGACGAGGCGATCGAGTGGGCGGCGGTCCGTCCGGATACGCTGGTCAATGAGGACAAGGTCACCGAGTACGAGGTGCATCCGTCTCCTATCCGCAGCGCGCTCTTCGACCCGGGCAAGACCAGTCGGATCAACGTCGCCCACTTCATGGCTGATCTTGTCGCCAACGCCGACACCTGGGACAAATGGAAAGGCCGGATGCCTGTGATCTACAACGTCGCCGTCAGGGATTGACTTTCCGAGGGGGGCGAGCGACAATCGCGGCGACAAGTGGGGCGAATCGATCGAGGCAGTGAAGGAGACTGAGAGATGCTCAAAGGAAGCTGTTATTGCGGGGCCGTCAAGTACGAGATCCACGGGCGGTTGCTGATGTTCGCGAATTGCCACTGTCCGGACTGCCGCAAGTTCACCGGCTCGGCGTTCAACTCGGTTCTGGTGACGGAGTCCGAGGGGTTCAAGCTCGTCTCAGGCCAGAGCAATCTCGTCCCGTACGAGTCGTCGCCCGGCAAACGGCGGTCCTTCTGCAAGACCTGCGGCTGCCACATCTTCTCTCTGGCC
>JAAYVJ010000553.1 GCA_012517265.1 Planctomycetota bacterium
CGGATGCCCAATGCCTCATCAACGACCGGGGCTTCGTCGTCGGCCAGTTCAACTCGGTGCAACCCGGTCCCGGTGTCTGTACCTGGACCGTCGCCACCGGATCGCAGCCGCTTCCCTGGAAGGGCGGCGGTTTCCTGCAGGTGCACGGGCTGAACGACGCGGGCTGCTATTTCGTGAATGTGAGCCGCGAGGGGATTCGAGTGGGGAGGCTCGAGTTCCGGCGGCGATCCGAGTCGCATCTCTGGCAGTCCGGACGCCACGTTCGACAGATCACCGTACACCTCTGCTGTGGGGACGACCTGAGGCATAGAAACGTCACAGCCGTGAGCGGTTGGGGCATCAACAACAAGGGCACGATTCTCGGCGCGATGACTGTCAAGGGATCAGGACGGTGGCACGCCGTGCTCCTGGAGCCGATGGAGCAGGCGAGGAGTTGGTCAGGGTTGGAGAACCTTCGGATGGATCCAATCAGACGATCTCAGCCGTAGACGACTTCCCCGTTGCGGGCGTAGTCGACTATCCGAGACTCGCCGCTTTCCCATTCCTGGGGGGTCATGGCGACCGCCTCGATGGGCGCGAAGACCTCGAAAATGGCGGAAGAGAGAATGTCTATCCTCTCCCAGTAGTCCTTATCGGCGAAATCCTCCGAAATCACCACCAGATCGATGTCGCTGCCCTCGCGCTGGGTGCCGGTGCTGTAGGAACCGAACAGAATGATCTTCCGGGGCGAGACTCTCTCGGCCTCCAACGCCTTCCCGAAGTCACGGATAATTCTCAGAACTGTTTCTTTATCCACTCCAGAATCTCCTGGGTTTGCGTCAGAAGCCGTGTGGTGATATCCTGCGTGTACTTACGCTACATTTCGTCGATATCTTCTGGATAGCGAGTGCCGACACTGGCTTCATTGATCCTTGTGATGGTCTTGCCCTTGTCCGGATCCGGCTTCAGGCCGATCTTGTCCAGCAGAAAGATGAGATTATGCGTCTTGGGTGGTGTTTCTCGCAAGGTCCGCTCGTACAGTCCTTTTAACGCCTTTTCTATTGCCAGATGGCACATGAACACCGCGTAGAAATGCCTGCCGCCTTTGGCCATGAACTGGGCGGTGTCCATGTCGTAGTCGGCCTGCTTGAGCCATTCGGCAACCTTCTTATTCATCTGACTACTCCGTCGCGGCCCCACGACTTGCATGATTCGATGGGGCTTCATAGCCGCATGATACCTGATCGAGCCGCACATTACAATCGCCACGGGCTCCGCATGGGGCGCGTGAGCAGGCGGTTGGCTGCGTCGTCCCCGACGAACTGCTCGGTTTTCGGGTCCCAGCGGAGCTTTCGGCCGGTGCGGATCGCGATGTCGTCGAGGTGGCAGATCGTGTCGGAGCGGACCGCCGGGCCGATCGGGCAGATCGGCTGCTGGCGGGTCTTCACGCAGTCGAGGAAGTTGCGCTTGTGGTCGTTGCTGACCGGCAGTCGCGGCTCACTGGAATCGAAAACGGTTTGGAGGAGCGACTTGGGCTGCGCGTCGATGCCGCCTCGCGAGACAATGACCCAGCCGTCGGAGCCGACGAACAGGATGCCGCAGCCTCGCGTCTCCAGGACGGGCGTCACGAACTGCGGGAACTCCTTCTCCGTGTGCCGCGAATCCATGTGGATCATCTTGACGCCGTTGGCGTAGGTGTGCTCGACCCGCCAGGTCACGGGCGTGTCGCACAGGCCGTCGCGCGGGATATAGCCGGAGCCTTCGATTTCGAGCGGGCCTGTGTCGTCGCTGTCGTTGCCCCACTGGGCGATGTCGATGTGGTGGATGCCCCACGCGCCGCTGAGGCACCCGAGGCAGTAGTCGTGGATGTGCATCCAGTAGCCGGGAGTGCCCTCGGCCCGCGAGGCCGACCGCTGGAAGGTGTACGGCGACCAGGGAGCGGGTCCCAGCCACATGTCGTAGTCGAACTCGACGGGATCGGGCTGCGGCTCCAGCGGTTGGTTGGGCAGCTCGGCCCCCGGCACCGAGCCCACGACAATCGTGTGCAGCTTGCCGATGCGGCCGTTGCGGACGAGTTCGCACGCGAATCGGAACTCCCGCCCGCTGCGCTGCTGGGTTCCGAACTGAAAGATCACGCCGTAGCGGTTCACCGCGTCGCGAAGCGCCTTGCCCGCTGCGACGTGGATGTCGATGGGCTTTTCCATGTACATGTCTTTGCGATTGCGCGCGGCCTCCATGGCGACCAGGGCGTGCCAGTGGTCGGGCGTCGCGATGAGCACCGCGTCGACGTCCGGCCGGGCGAGCAGTTCGCGGTAGTCGGCGTACATGGCGCAGTCGGCGCTGCCGTAGCGTTCATCCGTGATGCGTTTGGCCTGTTCGCGGAACTTGCGGCGAAGGTCGCAGACGGCCGCCACGCGGACGTCGTCCTGCCTGATGAGACTGCGATGGTGACCGCCTCCCATGCTGCCGATCCCGATGCAGCCCATCACGATCTTCTCGCTGGGCGGCACGGTCCCGGCGGCTCCCAGAACGTGCGAGGGGACGATGCACGGAACGCCGATGGCTACGCCGGTCTTGAGCAACTGACGACGCGAGATTCCTCTATCCATTGCACGACTCCTTGGTTGCCTGCGGTTGTGAAAAGACCGCACGGGGATTGTCACAACCGGGATCATTGTAGTCCTTTCGCTTCTCGCGTGCCATGGGAGAATTCACTTTGGGTTTGCGATCACAACGTGCTACACTTGGGCCATCCCGCGCTCACGGGAACGAACAGAAACCACGTGATTTCGAGGGTTGACTATGGCCGGCAAATCGAGCACGACATCGAGACGAAGTTTCCTCCAATCCGCATCCGGCGCCGTCGCGGCGTTCACCATCGTGCCGCGGCACGTACTGGGGCAGGGGCCCACCCCTCCGAGCGAGAAGCTGAACATCGCCGCCGTCGGCGCGGGCGGCCAGGCTGCGGCGGACATCAACGAGGTGGCTCGGGACACCGGCACGAGGATCATCGCCCTGTGCGACGCGGACCTGCGAACGGACCGTCGCAACGCGCCGATCTTTTCACAATATCCGGACGCCAAGGTGTACCAGGATTTTCGCAAGATGCTCGACGAGATGGACGAGCAGATCGACGCGGTGATCGTCGGCACGCCGGACCATACGCACGCGGTGGCTGCGATGGCCGCCATGAAGCGCGGTAAGCACGTCTATTGTGAGAAGCCATTGGCTCATTCGGTCGCCGAGGTCCGGGCCCTGATGAAAGCTGCCCAGGAATACAAGGTGGTGACCCAGCTTGGCAATCAGGGCCACTCCTATGACACGATCCGCACGTTCTGCGAGTGGATCTGGGACGGTGCCATCGGCAACGTTCACACGATCCATTGCGGCTGCGAGGGCGTGAACTCCGCTCTCGACAAGCTCCCACGGCTGGGCGAGAAGGAAGACGTCCCCGCGGGTCTCGATTGGGACCTCTGGCTCGGGCCCGCCCAGGAGCGGCCGTATCATTCGTTCTACCTGCCCGGCTCATGGCGTGCCTGGACGCCGTTCGGCAACGGCACGATCGGCGACTGGGTCTGCCACGTCGTGGACCCGGTCTTCTGGGCTCTGGATCTCGGGGCTCCTACGAGCGTCATCGCCCAGGTCAAGGACTACGATCCCAAGACCCAGGGCGACACCTTCCCGACGGGCGACATCCTCACCTTCGAATTCCCGGCCAAGGGTAGTCGCGGCCCGATCACGCTGGTCTGGCACAGCGGCACGGAGAAGATCCCGCGGGCCAAGGAGCTGGAACCGGAACGCAACAGCGTGGGCACCGGCGCTTACGTGTATGGCGACAAGGGCGTCATCATGTACGGCTCGCACGGCGCCAATCCGGTGCGGATCGTTCCCGAGGTCGCGATGAAGGCGTACAAGCTGCCTGAGCAGAAGATCCCCAGGGTCCCCGGTGGACACCATCGGGATTGGCTGCGAGCGATCCGCGAGGGCGGCAAGGCCGGGTCGGACTTCTCCTACGGCGGGCCGCTGACGGAGCTGGCCATGCTGGGGGTGATCGCTCTGAAGCTGCCGGGCACGAAGTTGGCGTGGGACGGTCCGGCCGGCCGATTCACCAACAGCGACCAGGCCAATCAGCACCTCAATCCGCCGTATCGTTCGGGATGGAGTCTGTAGGAATCTACCGTCTGCGATTGAAAACACAGGGCACGTGTGTCATATCCGGCGCAGGATCACACGTGCCCTTTCTTGTGGGCTCTTCAGCCCTGAACAACGCTCATTTGTCCGGCGGCAGTCTGTATGCCGCCCGTCCACATAAGGTTGGTCGCGGGTCGAGGCAAAAGATTTCCTGCGAACGCGAAAGAGGCGGCGGAGGAGTTCGGGGCGGGGGAGCGGCGCTGTCGATCTGAGATGCATCAAGTCCTGCCGCGGCCGGGCGACCGCGGCAGGACTCGGTCGAATGGCGGGACTACTGTTTCTTTTCTTCCTGCTTCTTTTTGCCGCCCAACAGGCCGCCCAGGCTTTCGACGATGTCTTTGCCGGAGCCCTGGAGCTTGTCCTTCAACTCGGTGGGCACCTTGTCGCCCAGCTTGTCCCCGAGCTGTTGGACCTGCTTGTCGACTTCCTGCTGGAGCCGCTGCTTGCCGGCGGCGACGAGAGCGTTCTGGAATTCCTTGGTCAGGCCCTGGGTGTCGAAGACCAGCCGGGGCGACGTCGTCGGGCCCACGACCCGGATCGTCGTCTTGAGCTCGTTGAGGACCTGCATCACCTGGTTGGTCTGCTCGGCTCCGAGGCCCAGCACGCCCTTGCCGGCCGCGGTGGCCTTGAGGTCCTTGATGCCCAGGTCGATCTTGAGGTCCACCTGGTCCTTGTTCAGGGTGCCGCCGAAGACGCCGGAGGCGAGGCCCGACTGGAACTGGAGGCCGGCCCCCTCGGAGAACGACGCCTGCAGTTTGCTCAGGTCGAAGCCCTCGAAGGTGCCCGTCACTTCGGGGTTGTCGCTCTTGGAGTAGTCCATCACGACCTTCATCAAGGCCGGCGTGACATACGACTGGATCAGCATCGTGATCGGTTTGTCCGCGGCCGCCGGGGCGTCGCTGAGGTTGGTCATCTCCACCTTGCTGTTGCCGAACAGGGTCGAGGGGATCTCGATCTTATCCGCCAGGATCTGTTTGGCCAGCATCTTGTACGACGGGGCGACCGGGGCCTTGGCCATGAGATAGTCCAGGTACTTGTGCGGTTTCTCCTCGGTCTGGGCGGTCGTCGCCTCGTTGCTGTCCGGCAGCCAGTTCTTGAGCTTCTCCAATTGTTCCTTGAGCTTCTTGGCGTCCTTGAAGTATTTGTCGATCTTGGCGATGTCGTTGGCGTCGACCTTGTAGCTGTTGGCGTCGAACGGTTTCTCTTCGGTGATCTGTTGCAGCACGCGGCCCGCGGCCTGCCGGAGCTGGTCGAACTTGACATCCGAAACCTCGACCTTGTCGAGCACGAGCTTGCCCAGCAGCAGATCGTACACGCTCGCGTCGGCTTCGATTTTGCCGACGACCGTGTGGTTCTGCGTCGGTTTGGCCGGGTCGGTCAGTTGGATGCCGGAAACGGAGACCTTGCCTGCGAGCACGTCGATGCCCAGTCCCGAAAGGTCCGCTTCGGCCTTGTTGGCGTTGGTCAGCTTTTCGGCGGCGTAGCTTTTCACCGCGGCGTCCTGCCCGAAATGCACCGCCGCGAAGAAGCCGCCGACCAGGATCGCGGCCAGGACTACGCCGACCTTGCGGATGTATTTCGCCTTGGCGAACATGGACTTGACGTCTTTGGTCCGCTTGCCGATGAGGATCCGATCCAGGAGCCGCACCCACCACTTGGAATACCAGATGCGGAACTTCTCGGATTTCTCGTCAAGCTTGACCATCATCCGCCGGAAGTGGATGACGATGACGGCCAGGAGCAAGCCGGCGACCGCGCCGACGATCGGTCCCAGGACAAGCCCGCCCACGAGTGCATACCGGCTGAAATCCGTCAGGCCGATCACCGGGATCGACGACAGGGTCGCCAGCACGCCGGAACAATGGCCCTGGACCCAAACGCCCACGTGATAGAGCACTGGAGCCGCCGCCAGACTCAGGGTCTTGCCCAGGCCGAGCGAAACGATGAACAGCCCGATGTGGACGTTCACCACGAGGACCAGGACGACCAACACGGTGTGCAGGCCCGACCAGCCTGGCATCATGCCGGTCCAGAATCCCAGCAGCACCGTCAGGAGGATCAAAGGCGGCGCCACGTTGCCCCGAAGGACTGCCAACAATTTGCCCACCAATCTCGGAAGAAGCATAATCTACCTCTGTGATGAAACCCCGAATCCTATTTCGTTCAGAATGAGGCGATTATATCGTTCCGGCGGCGGGGTGCAAGCTGAAGTGCGAAGAGGCGAAGGGGGAGCCTCCTGTGCGAAAGGGGACGGTTCCAATGCGGCGTCTCTGTCTTCGCCCTCCGGACGGATTGGGTTCGTTTCGCAGGACCGGTCGCAGGGCGGATCGGCCGTAAGCTCTTTTTCTTGGGGGACTCGCCCGGGTCTTCGCCGGTGACGACGATCGACCGGGCGGTGAGCCCATGCTTGACGGCGTTCCGCCAGACGGCGGCCTTCCCCTCTGCGGTGCGGGGCCCGGTGGATTTTGGGGCGTTCAAGGGATTGGCGAGAATCTGCGCTTCGCTGGCCATGCCCAACCCTCCGAATCGACAATCCGCTATTTGTCATACACTACGTTACGCTTTGCATGTAGGTATCTACGTATCCGACCGATGTTGTTGTGTGGCGGCAAGTGAAAATTCTGGAAAGAACGTATGTTTATTTGTGGAGAGTTCCTGGGTCGCTAACACCTTATAGCCAAAAAGGTTGCGCGGCATAGGCGGCAACGGTGGGGTGCGATCCGGATACCGATTCTCGATAGATCGCCTCGCGCAGGAACGCAGAGAGGAGGGCGCGGAGGATGTCTCACATGAAGGCACAAAGCCACGGAGAGAATCCTGCCCGGCAAG
>JAAYVJ010000554.1 GCA_012517265.1 Planctomycetota bacterium
CCGACCTGGCCTACCTCGACCGCGTCTGCGGCAAGCTGGCCGAGGCGATCGACGAAGCGACGGCCCATCTTCAGCCCGCCCGCGTGAAGATCGCCACCGGCAAAGCCAAAGGCAGGATCGCGTACAACTACTACGCCGAGCAGCTCTACGACCCCCGATGTCACGTCGTCCAGATCCTCGACGCGGCGGACAAACCCCTCGTCACGCTCGTCAACTACGCCTGCCATCCGGAGGTGATCGGGTCCGACCAGGGCATCCTGTGTCCCGATTTCGTCGGGCCGCTGTACGACCGGATCGAGCAACGCGGGGCCGGCCGGGGGATCTTCCTGAACAGCGCCCAGGGCGGCATGGTCACGGCCGATTGTCGCGGCCCGGACGGCAAGGACGTCCAGACCTGGGACGAGTGCGTCCGGATCGGGAACCTCCTGGCCGACGAGGCCCTTCGCATCGTCGCAAGCGCCCCGGTTCAGGAAGACCCGACGCTCTTTTGCGGCGCCACGACGATCGAGTTCCCGGTCGAGAACGAGATGCTCCGAACGGTGGTGAAGATGTCGCCTCTGGGCTTCCACTTGAGCGACAAAGGGACGGTGGCGACCCAGGTCAACGTCGTCAACCTCGGCAACGCCCAGATGCTCACGATTCCCGGCGAGGCTCTGCCCAATATCGGCTACTATCTCAAGCGGAACATGCACGGCGAACACACGTTGCTCCTGGGCCTGACCAACGACGCCTTCGGCTACATGCTCGCCAAGGTCGACTGGAACAGCTTCGACCGCTACAACTACATCACAAGGACCAGCCTGGGCGAGATGACCGGCGAGATCTTCATGGAGGAGGCTCTGGAATTCGTGAGCAAATGCCCGCGGCCCACTGGGAGATGAGCGAAAGGCCCAAGTGATCGAAACGCCGCCTTCCTCGGGACGAAGTCAATCGCCCAGCCCGCAGAGGGAGTCTTCTCCATCGAAGTGCCGAGCAATTCCCGATCTTCGATTCCCTATAGCGTTCAGATACGGGTTGACGCGGCAGGTTCCGGCCACTACTATCCTGCGACTCCAGAAGTTGGATGAAGAAATCGGCGAGGGCTGTACACGCGGCCCGGCCGCGGGGCCCACTGAGTTGGGAGACAACCGAGCTTATGCTGCTGCCGTTGCCTTTGGTGCCATTCGAGAGTCTCATGCTGGTCGACGACCGGCCGGCGTACCCCATGAACTGCTTTGCGAGGATCCGCTTCCAAGGGCGGCTCGATCGAGCCGCCCTGGAGTCGGCGATGGCCGTCGCCGTGTCGCGTCATCCGCTTCTGGCGGCTGTCGTGCGTCGATCCGGGACCCAGGAGTTCTGGGTGGCGGCGGATCAGCCCCCTGCCCTCCAGTGGCGGGATACGCCGCTGGTTGAATCGTTTCCGCCGTTGGCTCCCCTCGATGTTCGGGTGGAGCCCGGGCTGCGCGTCGTGTCGTGCGAAGACGGCGAGAACACCGATCTGATCATCCAGGCCCATCACGCCTGCTGCGACGGCCTGGGGGTACTCCGTTTCACGGAGGACCTCCTGGTCTCCTGCGCCCTGGCAGGCGAGGGGGCCTCGAAGTCCGTGCTGCGGACGCTGTGTCCCGAACGATTGCTGGACCGCGGGAAATTCGACGAGGCGGCCGGCAAGCTGCTCCAGACGATGTCCCGAGAGGCAGTCAGACTGCTGGGCGTCAGCCAATTCAGAAGGCGAGCTCCCGAGCCGCTGGTCCCGCACGAGGCTCGACCGGACGACAGTTCTCCTCCTGCGGACTACCCCGCCTCGCTCACCCGTCGACTCGACCGAGCCGAATCGACCGGGCTCGTCATGACCGCCCGCAGGCTGGGGGTGGCGGTCAACGATCTCCTGATCCGCGATTGCTTCCTGACCCTGAAGCGGTGGCGGATGCGCACGGGGGATCAGTCCGGCTGGATTCGCGTGGCGGTGCCGGTGAATCTGCGGACGCCGGCGGATCGGCGTCTGCCGGCCGCCAACAAGGCGAGTCTGGTCTTTCTGGATCGTTTGGCCCGGCACATGGCGGATCCGCAGCGTCTCCTCCACTCCGTCCACGAGGAGATGGCGATGATCAAGCAGATGCAACTGGGTGCGACGTTGATCCTCACGCTGGAGAACAGTCTCTCAATGCCCGGCGGTCTGGAGGAGTTTGCACGTCCGGACCACTGCACGGCCACGGCGTTCCTGACCAACCTGGGGGCGATCTTGGATCGCTATCCGGTTCCTCTGAAGGAGGGCCGATTCGTGGTGGGCGACGCCGTGCTGCGAAGCATGGAAGCCTTGGCCCCGCTGCGACCCCTGACCTGCGCCGCCATCGCGGTGCTGGTCTACGCGGGACAGTTTCATATCACCCTGCACTACGATTCGCGTGTGCTGACCGTGACGGACGCCCGCGAGTTGATCGATGACTTCACGGGCCGCGTGCGCCGGTCCGCGGACGTGCCGGCGACTTCGGACGCGATGATCTGCTGACCGAGCGAAGACGCCAAACTCGCATCGCGCCGCCCTTGCGTCCATCAGGCAGAGCCTCCTGACTGGGTGGTTGCCTCCCGTCGAAGGCCCTGTTATCCTACGCACCTATGAATAAGACAACTTCAATTCTGCTCGTGACCATCGCCGTGCTGGCGGGCCTCATGTCGGAAACGGCGATCGCCTGCACCAGCCTGATCGTGACCTCGAACGCCTCGGCCGACGGGTCGGTCTTCATCACGTACACCTGCGACGGGGTGTATCACCCTTACCTTGAGGTCATCCCGGCGGGCGACCATGAACCCAATTCGTTCGTGGCCGCCGCACGGTGGGCCGGGCGGATCGAGGGCAAGGTCCGGCAGGCGGCTCACACCTACGCGGTTCTCGGTTCCGAGAGCGGCGGCTTGTTGAACGATCAGCAGGTCGCCATCGGCGAGACCACCTTCGGCGGGCGTGAAGACCTGCACAACCCCGACGGCCTGTTGGACTATCAACACCTGATGGTCTTGGCGCTGCAGCGAGCCCGCACCGCGAGGGAGGCGATCCGCGTCATCGCAGAACTCCTGGACGAGTACGGCTACCGCTCCACCGGCGAGTCCTTCTCCATCGCCGACAAGAAGGAGGCCTGGATCATGGAGTTGATCGGCTCTGGCAAAGGCCGCAAAGGCGCCGCCTGGGTCGCCCTCCGCGTGCCCGACGGGTACATTTCTTGCCACGCCAACAAGGCCCGCATCGGCCAGTTCCCCACCGACGATCCGGACAACTGCCTGTACTCCAAGAACGTCGTGTCTGTGGCCGTCGAGAAGGGCTACTTCGATCCCAACGCGGGCAAGCCCTTCAGCTTCCGCCAGGCGTACGACCCCGACAATTCCCACAACCGTCGCTACGCCGACGCCCGGGTCTGGAGCCTCTTTCGCCGGGCCGCGCCGTCGTTGAATCTGTCCGCGGATTTCGCTCGCGGCGCACCCGACGCCAAGCCCTATCCGCTGTGGGTCAAGCCCGACGCGAAGCTCTCGACGAAGGACGTCTTTGCCCTGATGCGAGACCACTACGAGAACACCCCCTACGACATGACCGGGGGCCTCGACGCGGGTCCCTTCGGCAATCCCAACCGCTGGCGCGACATGACCTGGAAGGTGGACGGCGCGGAGTACGCCTGGGAACGGCCCATTTCCACGCAGCAGACGGCCTACTCGATCGTCGCCCAGTTGCGGGCCTCGCTGCCCGACCCCGTGGGCGGCGTGCTGTGGTACGGCCTGGACGACACGTACACGACCTGCTACACGCCGCTGTATGGCTGCATCGACGCGGTGCCGCGGTCGTTCGACGTCGGCAGTCTCCAGGCGTTCACCTGGGACTCCGCCTGGTGGGTCTTCAATTTCGTCGCGAATTACGCTTGCCTGAAGTACTCGTACATGGTCAAGGACATCCAGGCGGTGCAGAGCGACATCGAGAGCAACCTGCTGGCCCTGCAGCCCGCGGTCGAAGCGACGGCGGTCGCGCTCTGCCGCGACAACCCCACGCTCATGAAACGCTACCTGACCGATTACTCGGTCTCGCACGGCGAATCCACGGTCCGCCGCTGGCGACAGCTCGCGGAGCAGTTGCTCACGAAGTACAACGACGGCTACATCCACGGCCGCGGCGTCGGCTATCCCGAGCCCTGGCTGCGCAGAGTCCTCAAAGAGAATCCGGACCAGTTCCGTCTGGACCCCGCAAAACCGTGAAGACAGGTGACCTATGAACAGAATCGTCGCTGTGATGTTCGGCTTGGTTTTGGCGGCTCCCTTGGGCGCGGAAGATCAGC
>JAAYVJ010000078.1 GCA_012517265.1 Planctomycetota bacterium
CCGCTACGCCATTCGCGGCCTGTACCTGCTCGACGAGCCGGAGACGGCGCTGTCGCCCAAGACGCAGCTGGCGCTGCTGGACCTGCTGACGCAGCTCAGCGCCGCCGGCCACGCCCAGTTCCTGATCGCGACGCACTCCCCGATCCTGATGGCCTGCCCCGGCGCGACGATCTACAGCTTCGACCACACGCCGATCGAGCCCATTCCCTACGAAGACACCGAGCACTACCGGGTCTATCGAAGCTTCATGGAGAATCAACGCGGACTCAGACCGTCGGACGCATCTTGACCTTCGCGCCCAGTTCGTACTCATTCAGAACGAGGGAACGTCCGCATCCCTCGCTCCTTGGGGACTGTGTCCCCGGTCGTTTGACGTTCTCTCAGTCTGGTTCCGGTTCGACCACTCTGCAGACGTTTCCGCCGCAGTCCCGGCACTTGCCTTGAAGAACGAGGGCGTCTTCCATCATCTCCGCCGTATCGAGAATGATCGAGACGGCCCCGAGGCACCGTCCGCACCAAACGTTCGCGAGAATCCTCTCCTGCAGGCATTGCGGGATTCTCTCCCACCGTTGTGCCGCCTCCGGCGTAAATGAGCCAATTGGATAAGTGGGCTTCGTCATCTGGTCCGCTCACTCGAAAACACCATCGCCGAACGATACCACATTCGTCAATTCGCTGTGTCGTGTCGTTAGATTTCTTCTGCGGTACGGGAGCGTCAGAACTCGTCCTTCATCCCGGCCATCCACTGCGGCCACTGGTCGTCGGTGACGCCTCCGGCTTTGGTCCACTTGTTGTTCGTATTGAATGTCCTGTGCCACTTGAGCGTCCAGAGCTGCTTGAGCGCGACCTTGCGAACGGACCAGTCG
Source organism: Planctomycetota bacterium (assembly GCA_012517265.1). Classification (GTDB taxonomy): domain Bacteria; phylum Planctomycetota; class Phycisphaerae; order Sedimentisphaerales; family Anaerobacaceae; genus PLanc-01. The sequence goes on from JAAYVJ010000078.1 coordinate 867, forward strand.
GCGAACAGGCAGAATTGCGCGCCGCCGTGGCGGTTGACGCATAGCCGCTGCATCTCGTCGCTGCTCAGCGTCGGCGTCGTGTCGCCCTGGGGGCAGGGAACGTCGGCGTCGCGGGGCCAGCCGTCGACCCACCAGCCCTCGGTGAAAATCGGGATGTTGTCCGCCCCTTTGACCAGGTGGGTCCGCCAGTAGTTGGCGGCCGGCCCGCGTCCCCACATGCTCGTGTATCCCGCCGGGATGTTGCACATCCACCCGTTCGGGGCATAGCTGCCTTCGTCGCCTCCCTGAGAGGCAGGCACCGCCCAGGCCTCATAGGGGGTCTTCGCGGGACGGCTCTCGGTGACCGCCACGCCGGTTCGGTTCTTGGCCGCCGTCGGGCACAGCCACATCTTCTTATCCTTCGACAGCGGCACCATGGTCTCGCGCCACCATTCGCCGTTGGCGACGCCGGCCTCGGTGTTTTTCACCAGCCCGCTGTAGAACCGGCCGTTGTTCTCGTCGGTGTACATCGCGAAGATCAGGCCCCACTGATGCAGGTTGGACTTGCATCCGACGCCTCGCGCCTGAATGCGGACCCGCGAGAGGGCCGGCATGAGAACCGCCATCAGAATGGCGATGATCGCAATGACCACCAGCAGCTCGATAAGAGTGAAGGCTCGTCGTTCACGCATGGTCGTGCTCCTCAATCCAGACGCCCTCTCCGCCTCACGTGCCACTATCGTACCAACATCCGCCCCGCAAGGCAAGTTTCCGTTGAAACCGACCTTCGGGCAACCCGCTCGTAGTGACGCCGTAAGACGTTGTCTTCGGCGTCTTCGCAGAGAGAGGCAGGGTTGAAACCCGCCTCAACGACCACTGTGGACTCCCCCATTGCGTAGCGGCTTCGACAGCCGTATCATTCACCCGAGAATACCTGTCACAGACAATCATGGGAGATCATCGTATGTTCAAGCCGGCCGGCAATCGGACAGCCACTCTCAGGCTCGGGATCTCGTCGCTTCTTGTGTTCTTCGGCTGTCTCTCTTCGCCTTCCAATGCAGCGTCCCCTGCGAGCGGGCCGCTTCGAGTGTGTCGCCAGAATCCTCGGTATTTCGCAGACGCCAACGGCCGTGTGGTATACCTGACCGGGTCGCACACGTGGTCGAGCTTGCAGGACCAGGGGGCAACGGACCCGCCGCCCGTGTTCGACTACGACCGGTACTTGGACTTCCTGGAAACCCATCACCACAACTTCATCCGCCTGTGGGCGTGGGAGCAGGCCCGCTGGGCGCCGTGGTCGGACGGCAACGGACCCAATCCCAAGGACTGGTTCATCCAGCCCAATCCGTACGCCCGGACCGGACCGGGAACGGCAATCGACGGAAAGTGGAAATTCGACCTCTCGAAGTTCGATCCGGCCTATTTCGACCGGCTCCGCGAGCGGGTGAGGAAGGCGGGCGACCGCGGCGTCTACGTCTCGATTATGCTCTTTCAGGGGTGGAGTTCGGACAAGGGACCCGAGCGAGGCAAGCCATGGATGGGACACCCCTACAACCCGGCCAACAACATCCAGGGCTTCAACGGCAACCCGCACAGCGACACCGGGCCGGACCTGAGCGACCCGCAAGTCCGCCAGATGCAGGCCGCCTACATCCGCCAGGTGATCGACACCGTCAACGACCTCGACAACGTGCTGTACGAGGTCACCAACGAAGGCGGGTACAAGGAGTGGGATTGGTGGGTGGTCGACACCGTCCATCAATACGAAAAGACCAAGGGCAGGCAACATCCGGTCGGCCTGACGGGTCACGGCTCGGAGAACAACGACGAGATGCTCGCCAGCCCGGCAGACTGGTTCTCGCCGGGGGCCGATCCGTGGCCGGACCTGCGAAAGGACCCGCGGGCCGTGGACGGCAAGAAGGTGAGCCTGCTCGACACCGATCACGTCTTCGGCGTCGGCGGCGATCAGAAGTGGGTCTGGAAAGGCTTCCTGCGGGGCCACAACGTGCTGTACATGGACCCCTACGACGACCCCGA
>JAAYVJ010000555.1 GCA_012517265.1 Planctomycetota bacterium
CCCGGAATATGCGCTTCCCTGTAGCACGCATCGCCCATATAATCAGCCGCATTCACTGTGTGACGAATATAGCTGGGCCCGCGCGTTCTCGCAAGCGCGCGGCGGTTCTTCGAGGACGAGCATGAAGAGGCACGCATTCCTGAGTCCGATGTCGGCCGCCTGCATTGCCTTGTCCCTTGGCGTTTCCGCCGGCGTCGCCAAAACGGTCGTCCTGCGAACCGGCCGGCAGATTCGAGCGGACGTCATCCGCCAGGACGAACAGGCGGTCATTCTCGACCTGGGCCGCGACGTCCTGCGAATTCCGCGAGCCCAGATCCAGGCGATCCGCGAGGACAGCCCCGCCCCGGACAAACCCGCCGAGGAGACGGCCCCCCAGGTGCAAACGCAGGGCTTGTATCGGACCACGCAGTCGCCCAAGACCACCATCGAGCAGAACGTCTCGCGGTTCGGCGAAGCCGTGGTCCTGGTCAACACGCCCAGCGGCGGCGGCTCCGGGTTCCTGATCAACCCCGACGGGCACCTCATCACCAACTACCACGTCATCGCCCGCGAAACGCTCATCAAGACCACGGTCTTCCATCGCACGGACACCGGGTTCGAGCAGAAGCGGTACGACAAGGTCAAAATCGTCGCGATCAACCCCTACACCGATCTGGCGTTGCTCAAGATCGAGGATGCCGGCCGGCAGTTCCAGCACGTGTATCTGGGCGACATGAGCCGGGTCAGCGTCGGCGAAACCGTGTTCGCGATCGGCAACCCGCTGGGCCTGACCCGCACGGTCAGCCAGGGAATCGTCTCGACCACCAATCGCGACTTCGAGGGCCAGCTCTACGTCCAGACCACGGCCGACATCAACCCCGGCAATTCCGGCGGTCCCCTGTTCAACCTGGCCGGCGAAGTGATCGGCGTCACTTCGATGGGATACGTGTTCTACGGGGGGCTCAACTTCGCCATCCCGGCCGACACGGTCAAGGCGTTCATCGACAACTGGGACGCCTTCGCCTATCGCGAGGACAACCCCAACGCGGGTTTCCGTTATCTTCAGCCCGGCGGCCGCACGAACCGGGACGCGCCCCCGGCCGCCAAGGTGCCGGAGCTGTAGAATACGCCAACGCTAAGACACGCTGAATTCGAGAGGAGAATCATGCCGACGCGAAAAATTCGAAATTCGAAATCCGAAATCCGAAACAAATCCAAATGGAATGAATCCAAATGTCAGAAACGCTGGCGCCACGTCGACGGTAACCGTTTTGGATTTGGAATTTCGGTCATTCGTGCTTGTTTGGGATTTCGAAATTCGAATTTCGGATTTCCCACCCTGGGTCTGATGCTCCTCGCCTTGTGCGCGTCCGGCCGGGCCGATGTCATGGACTCGGCCAGGATGCTGCCGGACGACACGATGGTCATGATCAGCGTCGAATCGGTCAGTGGACTCCGGGCCGCGATGGAGAAGACCTCCCTGTACGGCCTGTACAAGGACCCGGCCATGCAGGAGTTCGTGACAGAGACGGAGAAAAAGGTTCGCGAACTCATCGGCACGAAGCTCAAGGAATTCTGGAAGGAAATGGAGATCGAGAATCCGCCGGAGCAACTGCCCTACCCCGAGGGCAGACTGGTCCTGGGCTTCTCGGTGTTCAGTGTAGCGGACGGCAATGCCGAAGGTCCCGGCCGCCCGGGCTTTCACGGCGTTCTCCTGGCGGACATGGGCAGCCGGGTCGAACAGGCCAAACAGATGATCCGCGCCCTGACCGCCAGCGTCGAGAACTCCGGCGACACCGTGACGAAGAAGGACGTGGCCGGCCTGGAGTTCAACGTGACCGTTCCGAACGCGGATCCCAACGATCCCCTTCTCTACTACGGCCTGAAAGACAACTGGCTGGTCGTGGCGGTGGACAACGCAAAGGACACCGCGTTCGTCGAATCGGTCGTGCGCCGCATGAGCCGAAGCCTCCCGGGCAGCCTGTCGGAGAAGGCCGGGTTCCAATCGGCCGCCAGGACGCTCGGTGACGCTCAGGCCTTTTTCTTTGTCAATGTCGACGCGGTCAAGTCGTTGGTCCTGAGCGGACCGTCCCAAAGGGCCCGCGCCGAGATGGTTATCAAAGCCCTCGGACTCGAGAACGTCACCGGCCTGTCGATGTGCGTCCAGATCGCCGGGCGGAAGAACCAGGAGACCGTCTCCAAAATGCTGATCGGAGTCGATGGCTCCAAGACGGGTCTCGTCGGCGTGCTGGGCGACGCCTCGGGCCCGCTGAAGCTCAACAGCCGTCTGCTGCCCAAGGACACCGTGGGATTGATGGTCGCCAACTACGAGCCCGCCAAGGCCTTTGACGGAATCAGCAAGATCGTTCAGGGCATCGCGGGCATGGACCTCAACATGCTGGCGCAGATGGGTATGCAGGCCACGGCCGGTACCGGCGGCGAACCTCCGGTGCAGCTCCGCGACGACGTGCTCGCGCAGACGAGCGGCCCGCTGTTGGTGGCATGGCAAGCGGAGCCCACCCCCAAGATTTCCGGGGTCACCCGGTTCCTGCTCGCCCTGTCGGCCAAAGACGCCGGCCGTCTGGACTCGGCCATGGGCCGAATTCACCGGGCCCTGCTCGGCGGCCGGCCGGAAACGACGCGTGAGTTGCTCAATCGCAACCTGTACCTGCTGCCCAACGGATCGGGCGAGGACGAGGATGAGGACGAAGAACAAGACGGCGGCGCCCCCATCGTGGCCGCCTCGGCACAGAAGAAGATGATGGCCTTTTCCGTAACCGGCGACAGTCTCGTCCTTGGCTCGGTGGACGAGGTGGAGCAGACCATTCGCCGTCAGGAGATGCAGCCGCAGGATTCGCTCCTGACGGACCCGATGTTCCGCTACGCGAAGGATTCGCTGCCCTCGCAGGCCTGCATGTTCTTCTACCAGAACAATCGGCTGAACATGGAGAGCATGTGGGCCGCCCTGAAGCAGATGGGGAAGGACCTGGCCCAACAGAGCGAAGGCGCATCGTCCTGGAATCCGCTGATGGCGGAGTTGCAGCAGATCCGTGACTACATGGATCTCAACAAGCTGCCGGAGTTCAAGGCGGTGGAGAAATACTGGGGCGCGTCCGTCGGCTACATGCAGAGCGGGCCGGAAGGGCTCTACTGGGAGACCGCCACCCTCAGGCCGCAGCAGCAGTGACTGTGAAGGGAATATTGAAAGACACTGTTTGAGGACACACGTATGAAACATGCGATTTATCCTGCGACCCTGTGCCTGGCTACGATGC
>JAAYVJ010000556.1 GCA_012517265.1 Planctomycetota bacterium
ATGACCAACCACCACGTCGGCGCCGACTGCCTCCAGAAACTCAGCACGAAAGAACGGGACATGATCGAACTGGGCTTCTACGCCAAGACGCCGGAAGAGGAGGTCCGCTGCCTCGACCTGGAACTCAACGTCCTCCAGAGCATCGAGGACGTGACCGGGACGATCAACGCGGCGGTGACGCCGGGGATGAGCGGCGCGGAGGCCAACCAGGCCCGCCGGGCCGCGATGAACAACGTCGAGAAGGAATCGCTCGACGCCACCGGCCTTCGCAGCGACGTGGTCACGCTCTATCACGGCGGCCTGTACCACCTCTACCGCTTCAAGAAGTACACAGACGTGCGTCTGGTCTTTGCGCCGGAGAAGGCGATCGCCTTCTTCGGCGGCGACCCGGACAACTTCGAGTTCCCCCGCTACGATCTGGACATCTGCTTCTTCCGCGTTTACGAGGACGGCAAGCCCGCCAGAATCGAGCACTACCTCAAGTGGAGCCCGACGGGCGCCGCCGAAGGCGACCTCGTCTTCGTCTCGGGTCATCCCGGCCGAACCGACCGGCTCGACACGATGGCGCACATCCAGTTCCTCCGCGACAAGACGTTCCCGAACGCGATGCGGAAGCTCTTCCGCCGGGAGGTGATCCTGAGCGCCTACAGCGCCGCGAGCCGGGAGAACGCCCGCCGGGCCCAGGACGACCTGTTCGGCATTCAGAACAGCCGCAAGGCGAGGATGGGCATGCTGGCCGGACTCCAGGACCCCGCGATCCTGGGCCGAAAGCAAGCCGAGGAGGACAAGCTCCGCAAGGCCGTCGCGGAGAACGCTGCGAAGCTGAAGGAGCCTATCGGAGACCCCTGGTCCGAGGTGGCCAAGGCCCTGGAGACCTGGGACGGCATCTACTGCGACCAGGACCTCCTCGAGAACGCCGCCGCCTTCAACAGCAAGCTGTTCCACATCGCAAGGACCCTGGTCCGCCTGGCGGACGAGTCCGCCATGCCCAACGCCCAGCGGCTCCGCGAGTACCGCGAGTCGAACCTCGAATCGCTCAAGTTCGAGCTGTTCTCCGAGGCGCCGATCTATGACGACATGGAGACGCTGACTCTGGCCGACTCGCTGACGATGCTGGTGGAAACCAAGGGCATGGACAACCCGCTGGTCCAGAAGATCCTGGCGGGCCGGTCCCCGCGCGAGCAAGCCGCCAGGCTGATCGAGGGCACGAAGCTCAGGAGCGTCGAGGTCCGCAAGGAACTGGCCCAGGCAAGCCCCCAGGCCCTTCGCGAGTCCCAGGACTCGATGATCCAGTTGGCGCTGCTGGTCGACGCTCCTGCCCGCGAAGTCCGCAAGGTCTACGAGGAGCAGATCGAAGAGCCGATGCGCCAGGCCTACGCGAAGCTGGCGGACGCCCGATTCGCCCTCTACGGCACCGAGGTCTACCCCGACGCGACGTTCACGCTGCGTCTGGCGTTCGGGTTGGTCAAGGGCTACGAGGAAGCGGGCCGACACGTCCGGCCGTTCACGACCATGGCCGGCCTCTACGAGCGGTCGCAGGAACAGGGCAACGTGTATCCGTTCGAGCTGCCCCAGCGGTGGATCAAACGCAAAGGCAAGCTCGACCTGGACACGCCGTTCAACTTCGTCTCGACCGCGGACATCATCGGCGGCAACTCCGGCAGTCCCGTGGTCAACCGCAACGGCGAGTTCGTCGGCATCATCTTCGACGGCAACATCCAGTCGCTGATCCTGGACTTCATCTACACCGAGGACCAGGCCCGCGCCGTCTCGGTTCACTCGGCGGCGATCCTCGAAGCATTGAAGAAGGTCTACAGCGCCGACCGCCTGGCCAAGGAACTCGTCGCCGGGCAGGCCGCAGGACGATCCCCAAGCAAACACTGAGAGGAGAGGCTGTCCGTCTTCGATGGCGCCGGCCGGCGTGGTCGCAATCCATAGGCCTGTTCGCCAGAACACATCTGAGGCCCGGAACCGAATCGCCCCAAGAGCGGATCTCTTTCTCTTTGCCCATCGCCCGGAGATGCGGAAGCAGGATTCGACAAGCACATTCAATGTAAGTTGCTCATTTACAATAAGTTAAAGCATAAAAGCCATTGCGACGAACCAGACGATATTGGCAATCTGGGGTATATAGTTAAAATCACGGACACAGAGCTTCTCTTGACAGATTCACCAGGGGAGGGTATAATCAAACGTGAATTGGAGGAGCGGCCGAACGGAGTGCGGTTGCCCATTGGTTTGTGCTGAGCATCTGACGCCGGCCCACACAGGGAGGGTTTCACGATCGGTCGGATATGACTCAGCTGCAACTGCGCGCGTCCGGGGGTACTCACACCCCGGGAACGTGGGAACGAGTGCTTGTTGAGTCTGAGTGCAGTCCAATAGCGACATGATGGATGGATCCCAAGACCTCGGTCGAGAGCAAGGGGGAAAAGGAACTATGAAACGCGATTTGATACTGTTCATGGTCGTCGCGGCGATCGCCGGCAGGCTTTCGGTCTGTCCGAGAGGCTGCGGCGTCGCCATGGGGCAAACGACGGCCGCGCCGGTCTTCCAGGACAACTTCGACGACAACAAGAAGGGCACGCCGTGGAAGGTGTTCGGGACCAGCGCCAAAGCTACGGTGACAGAGGCCGGCAAGTGCCTGCAGTTCAACACGACGTCCGACGTCAACGTTCCGTTCATGGGCTATATCAGCGACAAATGGTGGATCGACCCGAATCAGGATTTTCAGATGAAGATCGATCTGCACTTCGACATTTTCTCGTACGCCAACGGCTGGGTCAGTTTCGGCCTGACCCCCGAGTCCGCCGGCCCGGATGAGAAGTGGGTGGCGTTGGGAATCGGGTGTTCCGGCGTGTTCCAGAACTACTGGGGAGAATGGCGCGACGGGTACGAGGGACGACTGGACTACGAGGGCCGGGTCCGTTCGACCGTGACCCTCTACATCTCCTACGACTCCTGGTACGACGTCCTGTATCTGAGCGACAGCGGATACGGCTCCGAGGGCTGCTGGCAGACTCTGTCCGGATTCGTCAAGGGCAAACTCGGCAAGGTCCCGCTCTACGTGTTCCTGGCGGCCAAGTCGAATTCCATGGCTCTGGTGGGCACCAGCGCCTATCTCGACAACTTCGTGATCGAGAAAGGAAAACTCGGCTCGCCGTACCAGAATACCGATCCGGACTCCGGGGGCGGCGACGCGGTGCAGGACGTGGCCGGAACCCTGTCGATCCAGCCTTCGACGATCCAGCGGTCAAGCGGCTCGGACAAGCTGACCGCCCTGCTCGGACTGCCCGTTGGGGTCACGTTGGCCGACTGGGACTCGACGAACGTACCGACGTTGTCGCCGGGGTCCATCGCAGCGACCGCCCACACGGCGTTCATGTGGGTCGACGACTCGCTGAAGATCCTCGCCTCGTTCCCCAAGGCCAAGTTGACGGAGGCCGTGACAACGAACGGGCAGGTTGAGGTCTATGTCTCAGGCAAATTGAAGGACGGCAGTTCCTACGCGGCCAGTTGCCTGGTCACGATCCAGTGA
>JAAYVJ010000557.1 GCA_012517265.1 Planctomycetota bacterium
AGGTCAAGGCCGACCTGGACGCGCTCCTCGCCAGACAGTCCGGCGTCTCGCCCGACACGCTGATGCCCTGGCACTATCACGACCCGTTCTTCCAGGAGACGCCGATGGTCTACGACCTGGACCTCGACGTCTACTACAAAGGCCAGAACATCGAGAAGCTGGCGGCGGAGTTCTACAAGGGTCTGGGGCTGCCCGTCGAGGAGATCCTGGCCCACAGCGACCTCTACGAGAAAGAGGGCAAGAACCCGCACGCCTTCTGCACCCACATCGACCGCGAAGGCGACGTGCGGATCCTGTGCAACATCGCGAGCAACGAGACCTGGATGGAGACGGTTCTCCACGAACTGGGCCACGGAGTCTACGACAAGTACCTCGATTTCGATTCGCCGTATCTGCTCCGCTCGCCGGCGCACCCCTTCACGACCGAGGCGATCGCGATGTTCTTCGGACGACTGAGCCGCAACCCCGCCTGGATGCAAGAGATGCTCGGCCTGTCCGACGCGCAGCGGGCTGAGATCGAAAAGGTCAGCGGCAAGTACATGCAGCTCAAGCAGCTCATCTTCGCCCGGTGGGACATGGTGATGTACAACTTCGAGAAGGAGCTGTACGCCAATCCGGACCAGGACCTCAACAAGCTCTGGTGGGACATGGTCGAGAAGTACCAGTTCGTGAAGCGCCCGCCGGAGCGGAACAGCCCGGACTGGGCCGCGAAGATCCACTTCGCGATCGCCCCCTGCTACTATCACAACTACATGCTCGGCGAACTGCTCGCCTCGCAGTTGCATCACGAATTGACCGTCAAGGTGCTCAAGGTCAGGAAGGGCCAGGAGGTCAGCTACGTCGGCCAGGAGAAGGCCGGTCGCTTCCTCCGCAAGAAGGTCTTCGAGGCCGGCGACATCTACCCCTGGAACGAAATGATCGACCGCGCCACGGGCGAACCCCTGACCGCGAAGTACTTCGTCGAGCAGTTCGTGAAATAACATGGCGATGTTGAGTCTATACCGGAACATTGGGCGCGTCATCACCCGGGATATTCAGCAGAACGAAAACCGTGCGGAGTATGGCGCCACGCTGTTGCGCGAATCGGCAGGGATGCCGACACAGGAGTATGGCGAGGGCTATTCGCGAGCGAATCTGCAGGACATGCGCCGATTCTTCGAATCGTTTGAGATTTGCCAGACACCGTCTGCGGAATTCAATCGGCGTCTGCAGATCGATTTCCGCAAACACTGCCGCCTTGGGTGGTCGCACTATCGCCGAGACGCCAGCACGTCGAGTCGCTCCTGCGCCACGGGCTGCACAAGATGACAGTCGCCGAATACAAGACGCACCTCCCCGACAAGAGGCTTCTGGAAGGGAGGTTCAAGATATACAGCCAACTGTTGAAGAACAGAGACCGTGACCTCGCCGGCTGGTCCCGGCGACATGACGACGCAAAACAAGGTGGATTATTGGAGATAGGTGTTTCATGAGTGAAAACAGTCAATCGCCGCGCGAACTGACGGTCCGAGTCTTCTTCTTCGGCGTGATCCTGTCGGTGCTTTTGTCGGCGGCTAACGCCTACCTGGGCCTGTTCGCGGGCATGACCGTCTCGGCGGCCATCCCGGCGGCGGTCATGGCCCTGGGCATCATGCGGTTCTTCCGCAACAGCACGATCTACGAATGCAACCTGATCGGCACGTGCGCCTCGGCGGGCGAATCCCTCGCGGCGGGCGTCATCTTCACGCTGCCCGCCCTGCTGCTGCTGGGCTTCTGGGAGCAGTTCAGCTACACGTGGGTCGCGTTGATCGCCGGGTTCGGCGGGCTGCTCGGCACGCTGTTCACCATCCCGCTGCGGCGTTCGCTGATCGTCGAGACCAAGCTCCAGTTCCCCGAGGGCGTCGCAACGGCCAAGGTGCTCGAGACCGGCCGAAAGGACACCTCCGGCATCAAGTACATCGTCCAGGCGGCGCTGGCCGGCGGCCTGTTCAAGATCGGCGCCAACGCGCTGGGCATCTGGCCCGAGATCATGCAGGGGGCGAGACGCATGGGCGGGTCCATCCTCTACTTCGGCTCCAACCTCAGTCCGGCCCTGCTCTCCGTGGGGTACATCGTCGGGCTCAACATCGCCCTGCTGATGTTCGTGGGCGGAGCGATCAACTGGTACGTGGCCATCCCGGTCGTCTCCGCACAGAACGAATGGCCGCAATATCAGCTCCTCAACAGGAACGTCCCGCAGGAATGGACCGTCGCCGGCGGCGGCTTCGTCGTCGTCGATCCGAACGACCCCAAGGCGTGGGACAGTCGCACGAGCGAAGCGCGGGCCTGGAACGCGTTCGTGCTCGAGACCAGGGCGATCGACCCGAACGCCTCGCCTGCGGACGCCAACAGCGTGCGGGCGTACAATGACAAAGTCCTGGCGAAACTGGGCCAGCCGGTCCCCGCCAAGGACTACGCGCAGCGGATCTGGTCCAAACGGACGCGATACGCCGGCGTCGGCGGCATGCTCATCGGCGGGCTCTGGACCATCTTCCGTCTCCGCAAATCGCTCGTCAGCGGAATGACCAGCGGCCTGAACGCCTACAAGCAGCTCAAGGAAGGCAAAGGGGGAACCGACCGCTTGGAGCGGGATCTCCCGATGCAGTGGATCATCGGCATGATCGTCGGCTCCATCGTCCCGCTGTTCCTGGTCTACCAGCATTACGTCCAGCAGGTGCACATCTCCCTGATCATGGCCTTCGTCATGCTGGGCACCGGCTTCCTGTTCGCCGCCGTGGCCGGTTACATGGCCGGCCTGGTCGGCTCCTCGAACAACCCCATCTCCGGCGTCACGGTCTCGACGGTCCTGGTCGCCTCGGTCCTGCTGGTGCTCCTGATGGGCAAATCGGCGGTGAACGGCCCGGCCGCCGCGATCATCGTGGGCGCGGTCATCTGCTGCGCCGCCGCCATCGCGGGCGACGTCATGCAGGACCTCAAGTGCGGCCGGCTCGTCGGCACGACGCCCTGGAAGCAGCAAGTCATGGAAATGGTCGGAACCGCCTCGGCGTCGCTGACCATCGGTCCGGTGCTCATCCTCCTGCAGGGCGCCTACGGCTTCGCCGGGATGAAAGACGCCGGCTCCAAGGCGCTCTCTTCGCCCCAGGCCAATCTGATGGCCTCGGTGGCCCGGGGCGTCTTCGAGGGCGGACTGCCCTGGACGTTCGTCATCATGGGGATGATCGCAGCCGTCGGGATCATCGCGCTGGACCAGTACCTCCAGGCCAGGAAGTGCTCCTTCCGCGTGCCCATCCTGGCGGTCGCCATCGGATTCTATCTGCCGTTCCAACTGTCCGTGCCGATCTTCGTGGGCGGGCTCATCAGCGTGGCGGTCGCGAGATTCCACAAGAGGAACAAGAGCGACGCCGCCGCGATGGAGGGCGCGGAGCGCCGCGGCCTGCTCATAGCCTCCGGCCTGATCACCGGCGAAGCGATCATGGGCATTCTCGTGGCGATCCCGATCGTCATCCTCAAGCAGTACGAAATCGAGATGCCGCTCTGGGAGGGCATGATCCCCCTGGGCGGCCCGCTGGGCGTGGCCCTCCTGGCCTTCGTCGCCTTCTGGCTCTACCGCGCGACCGTCAGCGAGAAACGAAGCTGATCGCGAAATGATGGCTCGCCCGCGAACGAGCGGCGATTCATAAGACCTGCGAACTCCCCGGCGGAATCCAGACCGCCGGGGAGTTTGCAGTATAGCGATCCCCCCATCACCGCACGCCTTGCAGCAGACCAAACAGGACCGTCTCCGCAACCGGATCGTAGTCCGACTTGGAGCGGTCCACGCGACGCTGCACATCCAGTTGCGAGAACAGGATCGTCCCGTCCCCGCCGGCGACGGGCACTTCGGCCGCCACGCACGTCCCGGGCTCGCGCATCCACAGGATCTTCTGTCCGGCCTCCAGAGCCGAGCCCTCCAGACGCCCGACGGCGACTGTTCCCGGAAGGCCGTTCCATCGCATCAACCACTCGGGCCG
>JAAYVJ010000079.1 GCA_012517265.1 Planctomycetota bacterium
AGGGGCGACCACGTCCCGGCGGTACGAAGCCGGAGTGAGCACGCCGCTCCAGACCGGCGGCGAGATCGTCGCCGGCGTCCCGCTGACCGAGTCGGGTGGGATCGCCCAGGCCGCCGCAAGCGTCTCGGTCGTGCAGTCGCTCCTCCAGGGCGCCGGCGCCCGTGTGAACCTCTACTCGATTCAGCTCGCGGCCTATGCGAAGGACAGGATCGACGCCTCCACGAAACTCCAGGCGATTTACATCCTGAGCAACGCGGACGTCGCCTACTGGTACCTTTATGCCGCCCGCAAGCAGCTCGACGTCAGCCGCGAGCAGTACAAGATGGCCCAGGACCAGTTGGACAACGCCCGTGACAAGGTGGAAGCGGGATCGGCCGCCAGGATCGAGATCATCCGCGCCGAGTCCGGCCTGGCGAGCCGTCTCGACGCCATGATCAGCGACGAGACCGCGGTGCGATACCGTGAACGAGAGCTCAAGCGGATCATGAATCGGGCGGATCTGCCTTTGAACGTGCAGATCGACCTGATTCCGATGACGGACCCCGACCCCAGGGGAATGGAGCTGGACACGGAGGCCCTGGTCGCCGCGGCCCTGGAAAACCGTATGGAGATGGCCGTGTTGGAGTCCCAGCTTGCGACGAACGACATTCAACTGGCGTTCGCGAAGAACAACCTGCTGCCCACGCTGGAGGCGGACTATACGTTCCAGGCCGGCGGGATGAACACCAGCCGAGGTCACGCCGTGGAGAATGTCTTCGATAAGACGTTGACGGACCACAGCGTGGGATTGTCCGCGCGAATTCCTCTGGGCAATCGAGCGGCCCAGGCGCGTCTGCGGCAGGCCCGGCTGGTGAAGGTTCAGACGCAGGTCAGCCGGGACGTGTTGGAGAAGGAGATTCGCCAGGAGGTCTACGACGCGGTCGATAACCTGGGGCAAAACTGGAGGCGAATCCTCGCGGCCGAGCAGGGCGTCGTGCGGGCCCATCGTTCCTACAAGGTCGAGTTGTCGCAGTTCCAATTGGGCGAGCGGACCAGTACGGAGGTGCTGGACGCCGCGTCGAGCCTGGCCGAAGCCGAACTGCGGAGAATCGCCGCCTTCGTGAACTACGAAATCGCCCAAGTCGCCCTGGCTCGAGCCACCGGAACGCTGCTGGGTTACGGCCAGATTCGCCTGCAGCCCTATGACGACGGCTCCAGTTCCTGACGGCTCTACGGCGTCTGGGGGAAGTCCGGCTTTCGCGGCCTTTCCCGTCGACGGCGGGTCAGGATTCGCTTCTTGAGCCAGCCGGGGCGATTCGTCGTGATGCCGTCGACACCCAGATCGCGGAGGCGGTCGGCGTTCGGGCCGTTGTCCACGGTCCAGGCATACAGCCGCAGACCCGCCTTGCGCACCGCTCGGGCCAGTCTCCAGGTGATGCCCGACCAGTGGACGCTCATGCCGTCGAGCCCGTGCGCTCTGGCCGTCTCCGCCAGAGAACTGCCGGACGACGCCCAGACCTCTCTGTCGCATAGCCAGTGGGCGGGGACATCGGGCAGGATCTCCTTGGCGGCCTTCATCGTCGGCAGATCGAAACCGATGATGGCCACCTGGGACCGCTTGCCGTTTCGATTGAGCGTCTCGCTCAGGACCGGCAGGATCTCCGGACCGCTCTTGACCTCGATGAAGAGTCGCCGACCCTCGGGCACGGTTTCAAGGACTTCCTCCAGAAAGGGGATGGATTCCCCCGCGAAGTCCGCGTGCTTGTGACTGCCCACGTCCAGTTCGCGAAGATCCGAGGAATGGGTACTCGCCACGTCGAGGTCCGTGCCGGAGGTTCGCAAGGTCGTGGGGTCGTGAATGGCGACGATGCGATTGTCTTTGGTCAGGTGGACGTCCACCTCGACGATGTCGGCGCCCAGTTCCCAGGCGAGCCGGATCGAGGCCAGGGTGTTCTCCGGCGCCAGGTGCGATGCGCCGCGATGGGCGATCACTTCGACGGGACCGCCCCCACGTCCCGGCTTCCATCGCCTGGGGATGAGCCGGTTCCACGCGACCAGCCACCGTGCGTAGATCCACGCGAAAAGCGCCCTGCCTCTCATGATGATTCGACACCTTTGACCAACTGCAGGCCGCAACTGCGGCCGGCACGCCTTTCAGCCGGACGTCGGCCGAAACCCCGGGCGGAACACGATAATCCACCCAGCCTCCATTATACCAGATTGTGTCGACTCTCGCATGCAGGATTTGTGTTCTACCGGCTCTCCAGGTCGTTTCTGGCACGCAGTCCGAGTACCCTGTCTTCGCCGACGTACGCTGCGCAGAACACGCGTTTGGGTTGTTCGGCGAGGAGATTCCTGATAAAGTGAGGGCTGGCTCAGTATGGGAGGTTTGCATGTCGACAAGAGGATCGTTCAATGGGGTGTTGACGCTATCCCTTGCGATCGCATTCATGGGCGGCGCAGGTCTATCCCGTGCGGCGGATTGGCCCCAGTGGCGGGGGCCGGCGAGGGATGGAGTCTGGACGGAGGAGGGACTGGTCGAGCGGTTCGACTCGCCCCAGGTGCCGATCAAGTGGCGAGTCGCGGTTGGCAGCGGGTACAGCGGGCCGACCGTTGCCGAGGGGCGCGTCTTTGTCATGGATCGGGTTGCCGGGCCGAGCCCGCGAGAACGCGTACTCTCTTTTGACGCAGAGACGGGCCCGGAGGTGTGGTCCTACGCGTATGACTGCCGCTATCAGGGCATCCAGTATGAAGCGGGGCCTCGGTGCTCGGTCACGATCGACGAGGGACGCGCCTATGCCTTGGGTGCAATGGGGCATCTGCACTGTCTCGATGCCCGGTCGGGCAAGCTGATCTGGAAGCACGATTGTCGTCAGGAATACGGCGCGAAGATCCCGATCTGGGGGATCGCGGCCTCGCCGTTGGTCGAAGGCGGCCTGGTGATCGTGCATGTCGGCGGCGGGGAACAAGCCTCGGTGATAGCCTTCGACAAGGTCACAGGTCAGGAGCGATGGCGGGCCTTGAATGACCCGGCCTCGTACTCTTCGCCTGTCATGATCGAGCAGGCGGGTCGCCGCGTGTTTGTCTGTCTCACGGGCGAACGGATGGTCGGTTTGAATCCGCAGACCGGCGACCTCTACTGGGAATCTGCCTTTCGCCCCAAGGAAATGGTGATCACGATTGCCACGCCCGTCTTCGACGGCTCGCACCTGGTCGCCACGAGTTTCTATGACGGCATGCTGCTGTTGAAGGTTCGCCGGGATGAACTTGCGGTGGAGAAGCTCTGGCAGCGGCGAGGCGAGAACGAACGCAACACGGACGCTCTGCACTGTTGTATTTCCACGCCGCTGATCCTGGGCGACCACATCTATGGCGTGGACAGTCACGGCGAACTGCGGTGCCTCGACCTCAAGACGGGCGACCGCGTCTGGGAGGACCTGACGGCGACGCCGAAAGCCCGTTGGTCGAACGTTCACATGGTTCGCAACGGCGACAGGATCTGGATGTTCAACGAACGCGGGGAGTTGATCATCGCCAAGCTGGATCCCGCCGGATTTCATGAGATCAGCCGGGCGAAGCTGATCGAGCCGACGACGGGGCAACTCGATCAGCGGGGCGGCGTCTGCTGGTCTCACCCGGCTTTTGCCGACAGGCGCATGTATGCTAGAAACGACAAAGAACTCGTTTGTGCAAGTCTCTCCAGGTAGTGAAGTCGCCTCAATCAGCGGGGCTCACGTGACCGGATGGGTTGACGGAGGACAGTCATGGAACGCAGAGATTTCTTGAAGAAGGGGACGGCTGCGGCGGGGGCCGTTGTGACGGCTGGGCTTGTTCAGGCGGCGGGGATCACCGGTGCTGCCGAGGACTATTGCGATTGCGTCAACGCTCCGAAGCTCCCCAGGCGGGCGTACGGCGATACGACTTCGACTCGATCCTGTTTCCCATCAACTTCGCAACGTTCTTCCAGGGCGACTTCGGCCCGCGGGTAATGGCGGCCGCCAAGTCCAG
>JAAYVJ010000558.1 GCA_012517265.1 Planctomycetota bacterium
CGATGGCAGCCGAGGATGTCCCGTGCATGGCGCATGATCAGCGGATTGGGCTTGCCGATGAAGTAGGCCTGGCGGCCGGTGGCCATCTCGATCGGGGCGATCAACGCGCGGCAGGCCGGTCCGATGCCCCGCTCGGTGGGGCCGGTCAGGTCCGGATTGGTGCCGATCAGCTTGGCTCCGGCCAACACCAGGAGGATCGCGGTCTCGATCTTCTCGTAGCTGTAGCTGCGGGTCTCGCCGACGACCACATAGTCCGGCCGACTCTCGTCGATCGAGAGGCCCGCCTCGTACAACGCCTGGTAGAGGCCGGAATCTCCGATGGCGAAGACCCGTCCCCCGGGACACTGGGACGCGATGAAATGCGCGGTCGCCATGCCCGAGGTGATGAAGTGGTCTTCCCCCACCTCGATTCCCATATGCATGAGTTTCTGGTGCAGTTCCCTCGGCGAGCGGGCGGAGCTGTTCGTCAGGAACAGGAACTGCTTGCCTTCGGACTTCAGCCAGTCGACGAATCCTTTCGAGCCTTCCAGCAGACGCGATCCATGATAGATCACGCCGTCCATATCGCAGATGAATCCGCGTTTGCTTTTCAGTGTGTCCATAGGCGTCAATCTGCGTCCGCAGCAGAGACCGGGACGCCGCTTTCCTGGTGGCCATGCATGCCAAGCGCTGCCTGGATTCGCAGAGAGGCCCTGGTGAGCATCACGTACAACGAGGGCACGACCACCAGCGTCAGGATCGTCGCAAACCCCAGGCCGAACATGACGACGACCGCCATGTTTCGCCACCACTGGGTCGACTCGCTCTTGAGGGCCCAGGAGAACGTGTGGAAATCGTAGGACACGCCGATCGCCATCGGGATCAAGCCGATGATCGTGGTGGCAGCCGTCAGCATCACGGGGCGAAGACGGGTTGCGCCGGCTTCGGCGGCCGCCTCGACCAGGCCCATTCCGCGGGCCTGCAACTGTCGCGTGTAGTCGAGCAGCACGATGGCGTTGTTGACCACGACGCCCGCCAGACTGATCACGCCGATGCCGCTCATGATGATGCCGAAGGGCAGGCCGACGACGAGCAGCCCGAACAAGGCCCCGATCAACGAGAGGACCACCGTCGTCATGATGATGATCGGCACGAGGAGCGAGTTGAACTGAATCACCAGGACCAGGGTAATCAACAGGACGGCGATCCCGAAGGCCTTGCCCAGGAAGGCCTGGGCTTCGTCCTGCTCTTCTTTTTCCCCGGCGTAGCGAATCTCATATGTCGGGGGAAGGTCGAGCCGGGCGGAAGGGGCCACGACGCCCGGGATCGCCGCAACGAGCGCCTGGCGATTGAGAAACTGAATCTCGGCGTTGCTCAGATCGCGCAGATCCTGCTTGGCCAGTTCCCCGGCAGGCGAAGGCAGATCCCGGTCCGGGAAATCCTCGGCTCGGTAGAGGTCGGGTTTGCCGATCGCCGTGTTGATTGCTTCGAGGATCTGCGTCTTGGCCTCTTCATCGGGCACGCCGGCCGCCAGGACGGAATCCAGCGAGGCGGCGGTCTTTGCGGGAAGCACTTGCCAGATTCTCGCGAGGATGTTCGACGCCGAGCCATTGCGGGCCTCTGTCAAGTCCCGCCGCAGCGCATCCCAGTTCAGAACGTCTTTGGCAAGCACGCGGGATTCGCCCAAGGGCAACAGTCGCCGCTGGACATCCGCGAGGACCTCCGAACTGAGGCGTCCTTCGGTGTCGGCTGTGAGCGTGACGACGCGTTTCTGATCGACGCGATTGATCGTGCCGAAACCGCCTTTGTACTCGAAGCGGCCCAGGGAACTGAGTGGCACGGCCTCACCGGCGGCATTGGGGATCTGCAGACGATACAAATCGTCGATTTGGACGCGGTCCTTCAGCGGCAGACGGACCGTGATGTCATATTCGTCGTTGAATTGCCTGTATGTCCCGACCTTGGTTCCGAAGATGGCCATCTTCAGGAAGTTGCCCACCGTGGCGGTGTCGACCCCCAACAACGCGGCGACCCGACGATCCACGGTAAAGGCCAGTTCGGGACGTGTGGCCTCGAGATCGCTTCGCAGGTTCACCAGGTTGGGCACGTCCGCGATCAGGCGCATCGCCCGGTCGCTGAGCCGCTCCAGCGTCTTGAAATCCTCGCCGACGATCCGGACGGTGACCGGCGCGCCGGTCGGCGGTCCTTCCTTCTCCCGTTCGACCTTGAGTTCCACTCCGGGGATGTCCGCGATGTCCTTGCGGATCGCGGCGATGATTTCTCTGGATGGCCGCGTCCTCACCACGAAATCGTAGAAGACCATGGTGATATTGGCCAGGTGGGGGCCGCCGGCGCTGGCCATGAGGTCCATGCCGCTGCCGGCCGAGCCGACATTCGTGATGACATCCTCAAACCAGGGCTCGTACGGTTTGATCCGTTCCTCGATGATGCGGGCGATGCGGTCGGTTTCGTGGATGTTCGTGCCCTGCGGGGCGCGGATGCTGATGAACGCCCGTTCGGGGTCGCCTTCCGGGAAGAACTCCCTGCCTTTGCCGAACTTGCGGTATAAGATGCCCATGGCGATCAGCACGGCAAAGGCCAGAAACAGGGCCATGCCGGGATTCTCCAGTCCGAGCCGCTGGAGCCGACGATAGCCTCGCATGAACCAATTCTCGTGATCCTTTTTCCGCGGGGCGCGGCCCGCCCAGATTGAAGAAATGACCGGACTGAAGACCAAGGCCACGAACAGAGAAGCCAACAGGCCGATGGTCAGGGTGATCGGCAGGTACTTCATGAAATCGCCCATGATGCCGGGCCATTGCATCATCGGGATGAATGCACAGACCGTCGTGAAGGTGGACGTGATGACCGGCCATGCCACTTCTTTGGCGCCCAGGCGTGCGGCCTCCACTCGGCTGTAGCCGAGCTGCATGTGCCGATAGATGTTCTCCACGATCACGATCGCGTTGTCCACGAGCATGCCGAGCACGAGGATCAGGCTGAACAGCACGATCATGTTCAGTGTGTAGCCCAGGACTTGAATGAGGAAGAACGTGATCAGCATGCTCAGCGGGATGATCATCGCCACGATCGTGCTGGGGCGCCAACCCATGAAGAGCACCAGGATGCCGGTGACGAGGATCAGAGCCGCCGCGATGTTGTTCTCGAGGTCGGAGACCGTGTTGCGGATGTACTTGGACATGTCGCCGATCACGTCGAACGTCACGCCGCCGGGCGCCATCTTGCGCGCCGCCTCCACGACGGCTTTCACCGAGTCGGAGACTCGCACCACGTTGGCGCCGATGCGCTTGCGCACCAGGAGTGTCACGTTCTCCTTGCCGTTGAGGCGGGAGAAGCTCTCGCGGTCTTTGAAGGTGTCCCGCACGGTGGCCACATCCGCCAGGTAGATGGGCTTGCCGTCCCGCACGGCCAGGAGCAGATGATCGACCTCTTCCGGCGAGACGAACTCCGCCGGGATGCGGACGTTGAACTTGGTCCCCGGCGTTTCGACGCCGCCGGCGGAGATGTTCACGTTCTCCGCAGGGATCAGCTTGAGGATTTCCGGGATCGTCAGGTTGTATTCGGCGACGCGGTCGGGGTTCATCTCCAGGCGGATCTCCCGTTCGAGCGCCCCCTCGACGTCGACTTTCAGCACGCCGGGAACCGCCTCGATCGCGTCCTCCAGATCGTCGGCGATTTCCTTGAGCTGGAAGGGCGAGACGTCGCCGGCAATGCTGACCTGCATGATCGGCATCTCGGCGATGTTGATTTCCGTGACGACCGGTTCGTCGATCTCCTGGGGCAGTTCGCCCCGGGCAATGTCCACGCGGTCGCGCACCCGCTGGAGGGCGACGTCCGTGGGCACGTCCGGCGTGAACTCCACCCTGATCAGCGAGATGCCTTCGGCGCTGCTGGAGAGCACCTCCTTGACGCCGCGAATGCCGGTCAGCTCCTTCTCAATCTTCATCGTGACGGAGGTCTCCACGTCCTCGGGTGAGACACCTTCGTAGATCGTGGTGATCATGATGTACGGAATCGGAATATCGGGAAACGCCTCGCGCGGCAACGAGACATAGCTGGCGACGCCGAGCAGGACGATGATCACGCCCAGCACGGCGACGGTCGTGCGATTTCGAATGGATAGATCGGTGAGAAGCATGGTCTTACTTGCCCTCTTGCGGTGCGGGAGACACGACGTTCACGCTCTGGCCGGGCGCGACGAACCGGTGGCCCGAGACGATCAATTGATCGCCCGGGACCAGGCCCTGAAGGACCTGGACGCGGTCGCCCCGGATGATGCCGAGTCGCACGTCGCGGCGCTGGGCTTTGGAGTCTTCGACAACGTACGTGGCGTGCCCGTTCTCCATGGGGATGACCGCCAGCAGGGGGATCAGGACTGCGTTCTCGATGATCTGGCGGGTCAGACGGGCCCGGACGATCTGCCCGCTGCGAAGCGTGCCGTCGGGATTGGGCAGCTTGATCTCCATTCGCGTGGAGCGGGTCCGGTCGTCCGCAACGCTGCTGATGAACGTGATCGTTCCCTCGAAGGACCGGCGGTGGCCCCTGATCTCGGCGACGATCTCCGCCTTGCCGCCCTGCACGAAGAACGCGATGTCCCGTTCCGGCACGTCGACGGCCACCTTCACGATGTCGATCTGAACGATGTCCGCCACCGGCGTCCCGGCCTGCACGTATTCTCCCTGCTCCACCGCAAGGCGGTTGAGGACACCGGCGGCGGGCGCGACGATGCGCGTTCTCTCCAGGCGGGCGCGGACTTCTTCCAGTCGTGCCCGGCTGATGGCCAGTTGCGTAGCCGCCTGGTCGAGTTCCCGGCTCGGGGCGGCGCCGCCCTTGACGAGGCCTCGTTGTCGCTCGAACTCCGTCTGGTCGTTCTTGGTCTGCGCCTCGATGCTTTCGAATTCGGCCTGCAGCAGGTCCGCGTTGAGCCGCATGAGCGGGTCCCGAGCCTTGACGATCGCCCCTTGGCGGGGACCGATCCATTCGATCCGCCCG
>JAAYVJ010000559.1 GCA_012517265.1 Planctomycetota bacterium
ACAACGATTCCGTGGGCGGCCTCTTCCTCGACTGGTCCGTGCGAAAGGTCGGGCTCAAGGAGCTTTGGACCTTGAAATGGTACGACGAATTCGACCGGGCGGGGAAATGGACCAAGGCCGGCGGGGTCCAGCCGGAGGATTGGCCTCAGTGGATGCGGGGATTCAAGGATTATTGACAGCGACCCCGCCCAAAAAGCCAAGAATGGAAGCCACAGAGAACACAGAGGTCACAGAGCATGACAAACAGGAATATCACAGGAAGCATCGAACCTGTTCGCTTCTTCTCTGTGCACTCTGTGCCCTCTGTGGCTAACACCACTCTGGTATCTTGCCCATTGAGGAAGTCACTGATTGCCGAGACATCCGACAGAAGGAAGCAATGAGACGTAGCGGCAGAAAAATCGTAAATGGAAAATCATCGATCGTCGATGCCGGCGGCTTCACGCTTGTCGAGCTGCTGGTCGTGGTCGGCGTACTGGCCCTGTTGATGGGCGTCCTGGTCCCTGCGCTGGGCCAGGCGAGGCGCGCCGGCCGCTCGCTCGTATCGAGCGGCCGACAGAAACAAGTAGTCCTGGCGGCGAATCTCTACTCGACCGATCACGATGGCGCGTATCCGGAGTCTGTGGCGACGGCATTGGGACTGGCTCGCACGTGGCGGTGGCAGGAACCTCGCAAGATCAAGGCCTGCCAGCCGCGAGCAGACGGATACCGCGCCTCCATGGCCGCCTACCTTCGGCACTATCTGCCCAACCCCGCGACGCTGGTCTGTCCGAGCAGCCCCCGGCCGTATCCCTACCTGGAGGACCTCTGGCGCGACGGCGACGCCTGGGACAATCCCGACACCGCCTTCCTCGACGACAGCGTCGCAGGCAGCTATTGTTTCTTCTGGAACTACGTGGGGCATCTGACCGAGCGGGAGCGTCCCTTCCGCGGCCCGCAGACCAGCGAGGGCCGGCCGGGATGCAGCACTCTGCTGATCAGCGACTACTTCGGCTTCAATCACTGGCGGAGCCCCGAGGCGTTCGGAAGTTGCGAGCAACTGCCCAAGGCCCAGGTCACGACCTCTACGCCCGAGGCGGTGGACTACTGGTTCTCCAGGCCCGCGGGCGAACCCGACAAGGCCTGCGTCCAGGTCACACTCCGCGCCGGCTTCGTCGACGGACACGTCGAAACGTACTGCCCTGCCGAGACCACGGTCCTGGAGGTCGCCGAGACGCTCGATGGGACCAAGCCCGCCTTCAGCGGCGCAGGCTTGGGCGCAGGGCAGTTCTTCATCCCTGCCGGCGGCACCGGCTCACGCCGGTGACTTCTTCGTTGGGCCGTCGAGAAGACGTAGGGTGGTAGCCGAAAGAAACGAAAACAGGGACGGGAAATGGGTCCTTCACGGAACTTCCGGGATCATCGAAAGCGCCGGAACGGCACGCCTGAAGCGGTCCCGCGAGGTGAGTTCATCGCATTTCGGCCTCCGGCCCGGACGCGAACGAGGCGTTCGCTTGCGGGACCCTAGATATCGCGCAGGGGCGTGCGACGCCCCCCCCATGCTGGAGGCCCAACGCGCAAGACTCCCGCCGCGACGCGGCGGAATCGGCATTTTGCCCATCCGCATGATCTCTCTCATCCCGTGAGCCACCTCGAAAACAGCGGACGCCGGGAACAAAGTCGTCTTGTCCCCGGCGTCCGGTCGGCCATTTTGAACGATGATCGCATCGATCGCGGCCGATGAGCCTGCGATCAAGGCGTGAATAAGCGATCCGTCACTTCTTCGGCGCCGCCCACTGGACCGCGTTGAGCATGATCTTGCGGACGTTGGCGTCGTAGAAGATCGGGTTCGTCTCGTGGCCGGCCTGGAAGTAGAACATCTTGCCTTTGCCGATCTGCCAGGCGAGGCCGACCTGGCTCGGATCGACCTTGCCGTCCTTGAGGGTGGCGACGCCGTCGAAGACGACCGAGTCCGGCGTCGGAACCGCGTACGGATCGCTGTATCGCTCGCTGTGCTCGACGGTGAAGTCCTTGACGCCCTTGGCAATCGGGTGCTTGGCGTCTTTGACGTGGACCGCCAGCGTGGTCGAGTCGCCGACGTAGGCGCCCCAGGAGCAGGCGGTGCCCATGAGCGCCTTGTTGGGCTTGGCGAAGTGCGAGGAGTGCAGGGAGATGAAGCCCATGCCGTCCTCTTTCACGCGCTTGACGATCTTGTTCACGAGCTCGTCCTTGACCTCGCCGTGCCTCTTGTGACCCCACCAGATCAGCACGTCGGCGCGGTTGAGCAGTTCGTCGGGCAGGCCCTGCGCGGGGCCGTCGATGCCGGCGACCACGACGTCCCAGCCCTTGAGGTCCTTGAGCCCTTCGGCGATCGCGCCGTTGATGTCGTTGGGGTACACGTCCTTGGGCGCGGTGCCCTCGGACCACACGACGACGGTCCGCTTGGCCGTGACCGAGCCCGGCTTCGACTGGCATCCCGTGCTCAGCGCAATTGCCACAAGAGACAATCCACACACCACATTCCGGAACATATGTCACTCCTTTCGTCCGGTCCAAGGCCGGCACAAGCCCCTGCCTCCCACGTCGCAGCGAATTCTCCTTCGCACGATCCTCGACGAGCGGGTCATCGTAGCGGGCCGGCGTCTCTGCGTCAACCGGAGCGTCCGCCGCGGGTGCATGACCGTAGTTGCACGCGTATCGCGGTCGGGTCGCGATCGAGAGGTGGTCGGAAGATCCCCGCGTCAGAGAACCGCAAGAACGGTCATGCACCCCTCCGCCAGGCAAGACCGAAGTTGCGAGCACGCCGCACGATCGGGCCTCCCCCATCCTCACAATCCCAGCACGACCCCGCCGAGGCTTATACAAGTGTCTGCCATTTCGGATGCACATAGACC
>JAAYVJ010000560.1 GCA_012517265.1 Planctomycetota bacterium
GGCGACGAGGTCGCCTGGATTGCGGGGGCCGCGAGCCCGATCGGCTGGTCGATCCGGCCGACCGATCCGAACGACGGCGACATGATCTACTTTTCCGGGCCGACCCGGGTGTACGTCAGTCCGTGCGTGGCCGAGCGTGCGTTGGGCGGCAAGCCCGCGCTGCAGGTCGACGTGGCCAAACGCGAGGTCCGGCTGTCGTTCCGGGCCCCGGCCGGCGAGGGCTGCGCCGAGATGAGTCCGGTCTGCGGCCTGGAAGGCTCGTTCGGGCAGCTCGCGGCGGGACCATGGGTCTTCGTTTGCAAGCAGAGCGGGATCGACGTCTCGATTCCGTTCACCGTCACCACGGTCACAAGCCGGACCGTCTACTACGTCGACCGGCGGGCCAAGGGCTCGCAGAACGGGACGAGCTGGACGGACGCCTTCACGGACCTGCAGAGCGCCCTGGCGGCGGCCCCGAGCTTCTGTGAAATCCGCGTCGCCCGCGGCACATACCGGCCCGACAGTTGGTCCGACCTGTATCCCGGCGACCAGACCTCGACCTTCAAGCTCAAGACCGGCGTGACGCTCAAGGGCGGATTCGCCGGCGTCGGTTCGTCCAATCCCAACCAGCGCGACGTCCTCGTTCATGAAACCGTGTTGAGCGGCGACCTGCTGGGCAACGACGATGCATCCGTCATTCGCAGCCGTCTCGTCGGCCACGCCAGCCGAGCGGACAACTGTCATCACGTCGTCACCGCCGTCAACACGAGTTCGACCGCAGTGCTGGACGGTTTCACCATTCAGGGCGGCCACGCCTTCGGCTCCAGCAGCCCGGGCGCGTCCACTTACGGCGGCGGACTCTACATCGACGGAGCCAGCCCGGTCATTCGCAATTGCCTGATCGCGGGGAACGCCGCGGCGTTCTACGGCGGTGGAATCTATTGCCGCGGGGATTGCGCCCCGACCTTCATCGACTGTGTTCTGGCGGACAACTGGAGCGCCTGGCGCGGCGGCGGCATGTACAAGGACTGGGGCAGCCGGGTCACGATGGAGCGGTGCCTCATCAGCAACAACTCCACCGTCTACGACGGCGGGGGCATCGCCAACCACACCGAGGGCGAGCTGGTTCTGTCCAACTGCATCCTCAGCGGCAACCTGTGCACCGGCCTGGACTCCGGCCGGGGCGGGGCGATCTACTGCTCCTTCGCTCAGGTTACCTTGAACCACTGTACGCTTGCCGGCAACTTCGCGACGTTCGGCGCCGGCCTGGCCTGCGCGTCCTCCAATGAGCCGGGCAGCAGCGACGTCGACGTTCGCAACAGCATCATCTGGGATCTCGGCGACAGCCTCTGGATCGGCGACAGCTCCATCGTGCAGATCGCCTACAGCGACGTGCAGGGCGGCTGGTCCGGCCAGGGCAACCTGGACGCGGATCCTCGATTCGTGGACGCCGGCCGCTGGGACGACAGGAGCACGCCGCGGGAACCCACCGACGACACGTGGTTCGACGGCGATTATCGCTTGGCGTGGGATTCGCCTTGCGTCGATGCCGGCGACCCAAGCGAATCGCTCGTTCCCAATGCGAAGGACTTCGGGGGGCGGTCTCGACGCTCCGGCGTCGCCGTGGACATGGGGGCCTACGAGCAGAGGAACGAGCCTCCCATCGCGGACGCAGGGCCCGATGTGGCGGGATTCTCGATCGACGGCGTCTCGGGCGACGTCACGCTGGACGCCGGCCGGTCGCTCGACCCGGAGGGCCAGGCGCTGACTTACCGCTGGTATCGCGACGGCCGACTGGTCTCCTCGCAACAGCGATTCACGACGACGCTGCCGGTCGGCGAGTATGCCTTCACGCTGATCGTCAACGACGGGATTCGCGACTCGGCGCCGGACGAGGTGATCGCCGGCGTCTGGCCGATCATCCCGACGGTGGCCGGCGTGTCGCCGAGCACGATCGATCGCAAAAAGCCCGCGCAGGCTCTCATCGCCATGCTCATGCTGCCGTCGGGCAGGCGGGCGACCGATTTCAATCTGGCCGAACCCATGCTGTTGTTCCCCGGCGCGGTGGCCGCGACGAAACAGACGACCATGGTCTGGATGAACGGCGCGGTCTACGCGATAGCCCGTTTTGAAATGCCTCAGGTCCTGGACGCGCTGACGACGGACGGCCAAGTGGAACTGCGGCTGGTGGGCGCCCTCAAGGACGACCGCTACTTCAGCGGCACCGATACGGTCACGATCAAGTAGAGATCGCGTCCGACGCTACCAGTCGAACTCCGCGACGATCGGGGTGTGATCGCTGGGTCGTTCGGCGGTGCGGGGTTCGCGGTCGATGTAGCAGGCGGTGCACTTTTCGGCCAGGGGCGCGGTGCCCAGCAGGTGGTCGATGCGCCATCCTCGATTCCTGGAGAAATCGCTGCCTCGCCGGTAATCCCAGAAGGTGTACTGCCCCTCGTCGGCGCAGTGTTTTCGGAACAGGTCGGTGAATCCCCATTCGACGATTCGAGCCAGCGCCTCGCGGACGGCGGGGTGATAGCAGACATGGCCTTCCAGGGCCGCCGGATCGTACACGTCGATAGGCAGCGGAGCGACGTTGAGATCCCCCATCCACAGGACCGGGTCGGTGGGCTCAAAGCGAGTCCGGAACCACTGGAGGAGTCGGGCGAACCAGTCGAGCTTGTACTGGAACTTGTCGGTGTCCGCCAGATAGCCCTGCGGGACATATGTATTGACCAGGGTCATGCCGCGAACGCAGGCCGTCACGAGCCGGGGTTCGTCCCGGGGCTCGTCGGGCAGGCCGAACTCCACGTTTTCCAGCTCGTGCCGGCAGATCAAAGCCACCCCGTTGTAGCTCTTCTGACCGCGGAACGCGCATCGATAGCCGGCGTCCTCGAATTGGTCTTTGGGGAAATCCTCGTCCTGGACTTTGGTTTCCTGCAGGGCCAAAACGTCCGGCTGATGCTTGTTGAGCCAGTCCAGGAGGATGGGGAGCCGGACCCGGACGGAATTGACGTTGAAGCTGGCAACCTTCATGTGTCCACTGTCTGCGATTCACTATTCATGCGGCCGCCGAACGAGACTGCCTCACCGGCGTGTTCCGCCACGCATCCGATACTAAATCGCGAGCGACCGATCGTAAAGCAAATCCCGTTACCCCACATCGATTCGACCGGTTCGACCGCGGCAGGCACGGTTCTTCCATGCGGAATCCAGGTGATTCTGCCGCCGGACCCCCCTCACGACGTAGAAATGCCATAGTGGAGCGAAGGGAATTTGGCCCGATTGCGAACCGCAGGGTACCTCGCGGTGTAAACCCTACTGGCCTCTTCGTCATTGTCGGAGATTCCCATCCGCCAGGCGGCCTGCCCTGGGGGCGGGGACCTCCGGATTCTCAGAAAAGGCCTTGACCGGCAGGTTCTTGTTGAGTAATCTTATGGGATTAGTAGGAGATATCGCCACATGAAACTCTCGACACGCACTCGGTACGGGATGCGGGCTATCATCGAGTTGGCTCAGCACGAGGGCAAGCGGCCTTTGCAGTTGAAGGTCATCGCCGAACGGCAGGACATCTCGGTAAAGTATCTCGAACAACTGATGAGCCTGCTCCGGTCGGCGGGATTCGTTCGAAGCGTTCGTGGCTCCAAAGGGGGGTATGTCCTGGCTCGCCCGGCGGACCAGATCAGGCTCAGCGAGGTCTTCCGATGTCTGGAGGGCCCGGTGACTACCGCCGAATGCGCCGACGACGAAGCGTACTGTGCACGATCAGTGGATTGCGCGGCCCGGAAAGTCTGGGTCCGCGTCGAAGCCGCAATCCAGGACGTTCTGGGCTCGATCTCGCTGTCCGATCTGGTCCAGGAGGCCAAGCCCAAGACGGCGGAGTACCATATCTAGCAGGGCAGCAGGCTGGAGCGGGCGTCTATGAGCGCCGTATTCGCGGATATTGCCGCGGCAGTGGGCTATACGCCCCTGGTGCGGATCAACAAGCTGGGATCGGGCCGGGCCGAAATTCTGGTCAAGCTCGAATCGAAGAACCCGTGCGGCAGTGTCAAGGACCGCATCGCCAAGTTCATGGTCGAAGCGGCCCAGGAGGCCGGCCTGATCGGGACGCAGACCGTTCTGGTCGAGCCGACCAGCGGCAACACGGGCATCGGGTTGGCGTTCATCTGCGCCGCCAAAGGCATCCCGCTGATCCTGACCATGCCGGAATCGATGAGCGTCGAGCGGCAAAAGCTTCTGCAATTGCTAGGCGCCAGGATCATTCTGACCCCGGCCGACGCGGGCATGCAGGGGGCGGTCGAGACGGCCGAGCGGCTGGTGGCGGAGAATCCCCACGCGTACATGCTCCAGCAGTTCAGCAACCCCGCCAATCCGCAGGCGCACCGGGAGACGACCGCGAAGGAGATTTGGATCGATACCGACGGAAAGGTTGATATACTGGTGGCGGCCGTGGGAACCGGGGGCACGTTGACCGGTTGTGCGGAAGTGCTCAAGAGCAGGAATCCGGACCTGAAGGTGGTGGCCGTCGAGCCGAAGGATTCGGCGGTCCTCTCCGGGGGCTCGCCGGGGCGTCACAGAATCCAGGGGATCGGCGCGGGGTTCGTGCCGGAAGTCCTCCGGACGGATCTGATCGACGAGGTCATGCAGATCTCCAACGAGGACGCATTGCAGACGGCCCGGCAGCTTGCGGCCCAAGAGGGCATTCTCTCCGGCATCAGCGGCGGTGCGAACGTGTGGGCCGCGGTGCAGTTGTCGAACCGCCCGGAGAACGAAGGCAGGACGATCGTCACCTTCATCTGTGACACCGGCGAACGATATGTCTCCACGGAGCTGTTCGCCAATTTGCCCGAGCCGGAGACCGTAAAGGCCGAGTTCCGCGAGGCCGTTGCCTTGTCGGAGCCGGGGTATTGATTGGAGTTGAGGCGATTGGATGGCGAAACGAAGACTGATCGATAAGGCGTTGGACAAGCTGGTAGACGACATCACGGAGACCTACGAAGGGGATTTCGGCATCAATTTCATCGACGCGGCGAACCTCCCGGTGCGGGGCAAGATCATCGGCGTGCTCGACCTGCTGTTCGAGGTGCTCTTCCCCGGTCACACCGGCAACAAGGCGATCACCCGGTCGAACGTCCGGTACATCGTCGGGGAACTGCTCAGCCAGGTGGACGGCGAGCTGTCCGAGCAGATCCGGCGGGCGTACCAGTATCAGTGCCGGATCGACAACTGCAGCCATTGCGACTGCACGGTCCGGGCCGAGAAGGTCACTGCCGAGCTGCTCGAAGAGCTGCCGCGGATCCGTGAGATGCTCAAGGGCGACGTGCAGGCCGCCTATGACGGCGACCCCGCCGCCCGGTCCTACGAGGAGATCGTGATGAGCTACCCGTGCATCATCGCGATCGCGACGTACCGGATCGCCCACGAACTGCACGTCCGCCAGGTGCCGCTGATTCCGCGGATCATGTCCGAGTGCGCCCACATGCGGACCGGGATCGACATCCACCCCGGCGCCACGATCGGCAGTCACTTCTTCATCGACCACGGCACCGGCGTCGTGATCGGCGAGACCTCGATCATCGGGAGGAACGTGAAGATCTACCAGGGCACGACGCTGGGCGCCCTGAGCTTTCGGCGCGACGAGCGAGGCCGCATCATCAAGGGCGGCAAACGCCACCCGACCATCGAGGACGACGTGACGATCTACGCGGAGGCGACGATCCTGGGCGACGTCGTGATCGGCAAGGGCGCCGTCATCGGCGGCAACACCTGGGTCAAGGAATCCGTGCCGGCGGGCATGACGGTGTCCAGCCCCGGGCCGGAGCTGGTGTATCGCCGGCACAAAGCCGCCAAGAGGAACGGAAACTGAGTCAGACTGCGACGGAGAATGAGTTGGATCAGAAGCTGCTCGAAGACATCCGGGAACTGAAGGCCCAGCGGCGGGCCGTCCTCCTGGCGCACAACTACCAGTCGGCGGAGGTCCAGGACATCGCCGATTTCTGCGGGGATTCGCTGGGCCTGAGCATTCAGGCGTCCAAGACCGACGCCGAGACGATCGTGTTCTGCGGCGTCCGCTTCATGGCCGAGACGGCCAAGGTCCTGTCGCCGGACAAGAGGGTCCTGCTGCCGGACCGCCGGGCCGGGTGCCCGATGGCCGACATGATTACCGCCGAGGAGCTGCGGGATCTCAAGGCCAAGCATCCCGACGCCCTGGTCGTCTGCTACGTCAACAGCACCGCGGAGGTCAAGGCCGAGAGCGATTACTGCTGCACCAGCGCCAACGCGGTCGCGGTCGTGGAGTCCTTGCCTGGCGACAGGAAGATCCTCTTCGTGCCCGACCAGCACCTGGGTCGCTTCGTCGAGCAGCGGACCGGACGGCAGATGATCCTGTGGCCGGGGTACTGCACCACGCACGTGCTGATCTCGGAAGACGACGTCCTGCAGGTCAAGAGACAGTATCCCGACGCGGTCGTCATGGCGCATCCGGAGTGCTCCGAGCCCGTGAAGGACCTGGCCGACGCGCTCTTGAGCACCGGCCAGATGATCAAGTTCGTCCAGGACAGCTCGGCCAGGCGGTTCATCGTGGTCACCGAGATCGGCATGATCCACCCGCTGAAGAAGGCCCGGCCGGACGCGGAGTTCTTCCCCGCCGGGACGCGGGGGGTCTGTCCCAACATGAAGAAGATCACGCTGGAGAAGGTCCGGGCCTCCCTGGCGGACCTGGAATACCAGATCGAGGTCCCGGAGGAGATCCGGGTCAAGGCGGCCAAATCGCTCCAGAGAATGGTGGAGATCCGGCCGGGGAATTGAAGAGGGTTTGCCACAGAGAGGACAGAGAATGAACCCCCAAACCGCCCTCTGTGTTCTCTGGGGCCGATTTCTTTGCATCGAGGTTCGTGAAAAGTAGGAGACTGGGGGAAGAACGATGACAGAGGCGAAACAGCACCTGGAAACGCTGGCCTTGCACGGCGGGCAGGCGGTCGACTCGGACACGCGCAGCCGGGCGGTTCCGATCTACCAGACCAGCAGCTATTGCTTCAAAGACACCGATCATGCGGCGAGGCTCTTCGCTCTCGAAGAGTTCGGCAACATCTACTCGCGGATCATGAATCCGACCGTGGACGTGCTGGAGAAACGCCTGGCGGCCCTCGAAGGCGGTGCGGCGGGTCTGTGCTTCGGGTCCGGCATGGCCGCGATCACCGCCGCGGTGCTGAACATCTGCCGGGCAGGGCAGCACATCGTCGCGTCCAGCTCGCTCTACGGCGGCACGGTGACGCTCTTCAGTCAAACGCTGCCCAAACTCGGGATCGACGTGACCTTCGTCAACGCCGGCGACCCGGCGAACTTCGCCAAGGCCATCCGCAACAACACCCGCCTGGTCTACATCGAAGGTCTGGGCAATCCGAAGAACGACGTTTTGGACTACCGCGAGATCGCCGACGCGGCGCACGATCACGGCCTGCCGGTGATCTGCGACAACACCGTGCTGACGCCGATGCTCTTTCGGCCGATCGAGCAGGGCGTCGACGTCGTCGTCCACAGTTGCACCAAGTACATCGGAGGCCACGGCACGAGCATCGGCGGCGCAATCGTCGATTCCGGCCGATTCAACTGGGCCAACGGCCGGTTCCCCGAGCTGACCGAGCCCGATCCCAGCTATCACGGCGTCCAGTACGTCCAGCAATTCGGCCCGCTCGCGTACATCCTCAAGGCCCGCGTGACGGTCCTGCGCGACACCGGGGCGTGCCTGTCGCCGTTCAACGCGTTTCTGCTTTTGCAGGGCCTCGAAACGCTGCACCTTCGGATGCCGCGTCACTGCGAGAACGCGATGAAGCTCGCCCGCCGGCTGGAAAAGCACCCGCAGGTGAGCTGGGTGAACTACCCCGGCTTGGAGTCGCACCCCGACCACGCCATGGCCCGGCGGTATCTGCCCGCCGGCTGCGGCGGCATTCTGGGCTTCGGCATCAAGGGCGGCAGGGCGGCCGGCGTGAAGTTCATCAACAGCGTCAGGCTCGCCAGCCACCTGGCCAACATCGGCGACAGCAAGACCCTGGTGATCCATCCGGCCAGCACGACGCATCAGCAGTTGAGCGAGGCCGAGCAGCTTGCGGCCGGCGTGACGCCGGACTATATTCGTGTTTCGGTCGGCACCGAGCACATCGACGACATTTGCGCCGATTTCGACCAGGCCCTCAAAGCAAGCGCGTGAGCGGCGGCTCCGGTCCTATCGGTCCTATTCGTCCCATCGGTCCCAACCCAGGGAAAACCGGCCATCGCCCAAGGGCGTAGGAATCGAAAGACAAAACAACAGTGATTCGAAGGACAAAGAGCGATCATGTGGGAATACACCGATAAAGTCATGGACCACTTCCTCAACCCGCGAAACGTGGGCGAAGTGGAGAACCCCGACGGCGTGGGCGAGGTCGGATCGCTGGCCTGCGGCGACGCCTTGAAGCTCACATTCAAACTCGGCGAGGACGGCCGGATCGTCGACGCCAAGTTCAAGACGTTCGGCTGCGCCAGCGCGATCGCCAGCTCGTCCGTCCTGACCGAGCTGATCAAGGGCAAGACGCTCGAAGAGGCGCTCAAGGTGACCAACCGGGAGATCGCCGAGCGTCTGGGCGGTCTGCCGGAGCAGAAGATGCACTGCTCGGTCATGGGCCAGGAGGCCCTGGAGGCCGCCGTCGCCTACTATCGCGGCCAGAAGGCGACTCCGCACGAGCACAACCACGGCGAGAAGATCGTCTGCACCTGCTTCGGCGTCACCGACAAGGAGATCGAGCGGGTAATCCGCGACAACGGCCTGACCACGGTCGAGCAGGTGACCAATTACTGCAAGGCCGGCGGCGGCTGCGGCGGCTGCAAGGGCGAGATCGAGAAGATCATCCTGGCCGTCCAGGGCGACCAGGCCAAGGCGAAAATGGCCCCCCAGCCGCAGAAGGGCAAGAAGCTCACGACGATTCAGAAGATCCAGCTCATTCAGCAGACGATCAACGAGCAGGTCCGTCCGGCCCTGCGGGCCCACGGCGGCAACATCGAGCTGATCGACGTCGAGGGCGACAAGGTACTGATCGCCTTCCGCGGCATGTGCGCCCAGTGCAAGATCAGCGAGTTCACCATGCGGGACGTCGTGGAGGCCAAGCTTCGCGAGTTCGTCTCCGAAGACCTGGTCGTCGTGGAAGACAAGGAGTCGTCCGAGACGCAGCACGGGCATAAAGGGTAAGAGCAAAAACTCGAATATCGAAATCCGAAACGAATCCAAAGGACCGAAGCCCAAATGACCGAAACGCTGTCGCCTGTCGGATGGGCCGTTTTGAAATTCGAGCTTCGGTCATTCGTGCCTGTTTCGGATTTCGAGTTTCGGATTTCGGATTTTCTTCACTGCAGGGGCTATCGATGAAGACCATCTACTTCGACAACAACGCCACGACCCGGGTCGCCGACGAGGTCTACCAGGCCATGGAGCCGTACTTCCGGACCCTCTACGGCAACCCGTCGAGCATGCACACCTTCGGCGGCCAGGTCGGCATCAAGGTCCGCGAGGCCCGCGAGAGCGTCGCCCGCCTGCTCAACTGCGACCCGAGCGAGATCATCTTCACCAGTTGCGGAACCGAGAGCGACAGCACCGCGATCCTCGGGACCCTCTCGGCGGTGCCGCACCGACGCAAGGTGATCACGACGCGGGTCGAGCACCCGGCGGTCCTGACCGTCTGCCGGGATCTGGAGAGCCGCGGGTACACCGTGATCGAGCTGAGCGTGGACAAGCTCGGCCGCCTGGATCTCAATGAGCTGGAGCACCACCTCGACGACGACACCGCCCTGGTCACCGTCATGGCCGCCAACAACGAAACCGGCGTGATCTTCCCCATCGAGCAAATCGCGGAGATGGTCACCAGCCGCGGCGTCACCTTCCACACCGACGCCGTGCAGGTGGTGGGCAAAGTGCCGCTGAACCTGTCCAAGAGCCGGATCAATCTGCTGAGCCTGTCCGGCCACAAGCTGCACGCCCCCAAGGGCATCGGCGTGCTCTACGTCAAACGCGGCACGAGGATCTCCCCGTTCCTGCTGGGCGGCCACCAGGAGGGCGGCCGTCGCGCCGGCACGGAGAACGTCCCCGGCATCATCGGCCTGGGCAAGGCCTGCGAACTGGCCCTGTCGCACATGGACGACGAGAACACCCGCGTGAAGGCCCTGCGCGACCGGCTGGAAACCGCGATCCTCAAGGCCTGTCCCGACAGTCGGGTCAACGGCGACACGGCCGCTCGACTGCCCAACACGACGAACATCAGCTTCGAATACATTGAAGGGGAGGCGATCCTGCTCCTGCTGGACCGCTTCGGCATCTGCGCCAGCAGCGGTTCGGCCTGCACCTCCGGCTCGCTGGAACCCTCGCACGTGCTCCGCGCGATGGGCGTGCCGTTCACCGCCGCCCACGGCTCGATCCGCTTCAGCCTGAGCCGGTACAACACGCAGGAGGAGGTGGATTTCACGGCCGATAAGATGCCTCAGATCATCAAACGGCTCCGTGAACTGTCGCCTTTCGTCCCGGGCGCTGCGTCCGCCGCCCGCTGATTCGGATCTGGCGAACACCGCTCACGCAGGACAGGCCCCCGTGCCTGCCCTCTTTCTCTTCTGGACCAGCCTCGATGGGGGCCGTCACAGGGGTTTGCCCCTACGATGCAGCTCGCCCGGCTCCTGCCCCATGAGAAAAACGCGATGCAGTCTTGACAGCATCCCGTTATGAGCATATGCTCAGAATATTCGTCGAAAGGCATTGCTTGTCGTATTGAAGGAGAACGCAAGTCATGAGAGTCGCGATTCCTGTAGCCGAGTATTGTGGATTGGATAGTCTCGTGTATGGGCATTTCGGGTCGGCCCCGCTGTTTGTGATGGTGGATTCCGAGACGATGTCCGTCGAGCCGCTGGGCAACGCCGATCTGGGGCACGATCACGGCCAGTGCAGCCCGATGAAGGCCTTGGCCGGGGCCCGGCCGGACGTGGTCGTGGTCGGCGGAATCGGGTCCGGCGCCGTGGCCGGGCTTCGCCAGGCGGGGGTCAGAGTGTTTCAGGCCTTGGGTGGGACCGTCGCCGAGGCGCTCGCGTCGCTCCAGAACGGCCGGTTGAAGGAGCTTGTCGGGCCGGGCACCTGCGGCGGACACGGCGAGGGCTCCGGCTGCGGCCATTCGCACGGGCATTGAGGCCGGGAGTACCGAACCCGGACCGCAAACGCGGAGTATTACAGCACGTATCATAATCGCATGAGGTGCAGGTGATTCTCTGTTTGGGTAGGGTTGGAGTACTATGGCTCAAGGCAAACGCATCGTGATCGTGGGTGGGGTGGCAGGTGGGGCGTCCGCGGCGGCCAAGGCCCGGCGGGTCAGCGAAGAGGCTGAGATTATTCTGTTCGAGCGGGGCGCCGACATTTCCTTCGCCAACTGCGGCCTTCCCTACCACGTGGGCGGCATCATCGCGGACAGGGCCCGACTTCTGGTCCAGAGCCCCGAGGCGATGCGGAAGCGGTTCGCCGTGGACGTCCGCACGCACAGCGAGGTCCTTCGCATCGACCGGGCCAAGAAGGTCGTCGTGGTCCACGACAAGGCCAAGGACCGCCAGTACGAGCAGCCCTACGACGCCCTGATCCTGAGCCCCGGCGCCGAGCCGGTCCGCCCCCCGATCCCGGGGGCCGACAACAAGCGGGTGTTCACGCTCCGCAATCTGGCGGATATGGACGCGATCAAGGCGGTCGTCGACGCCAAGCCGGGTCTGACCGCCGTCGTGGTCGGAGGCGGGTACATCGGCCTGGAGATGGCCGAGAGTCTCAAGCATCGCGGCGTGGCGGTCTCGCTGGTGGAGCTCGAATCCCAGGTGATGGGCCCGATCGATCCGGAGATGGCCGCGCCTTTGCATGAGCACATGCGGCTCCAGGGCGTCGATCTGAACCTCGGCGCCAGTGTCACGGCGATCAAGGACAGCGACGGCCGTGTCGAGGCCCTGCTCAGCAGCGGCCGGTCGATCCCCTGCGACCTGGTCATCCTCGCGGTGGGGGTCCGGCCGGAGGTCAAGCTCGCCGCCGAGGCGGGGCTGACCATCGGCCAGCGCAAGGGCATCGTCGTGGACGACCACATGCGGACGTCGGATCCGGACATCTACGCGGTGGGCGACGCGGTCGAGGTCCAGGACTTCGTCGGTGGCTTCGCCGCGGTGATTCCGCTGGCGGGTCCGGCCAATCGCCAGGGCCGCATCGCGGCGATCAACGCCCTCGGCGGCGACGCGGCTTACCACAAGACCCAGGGCACCGCGATCTGCAAGGTTTTCGACTTGGCCGTAGGCATGACCGGCATGAGCGAGAAGGCCCTCAAGAGGGTCGGACGAGCCTACGAGAAGGTCTACATCCATCCGGCCAGCCATGCCGGCTATTACCCCGGCGCGATGCAGATGAGCCTCAAGCTCCTTTTCGATCCCGCCAACGGCAAGGTCCTCGGCGCTCAATGCGTCGGGGCCGACGGCGTGGACAAGCGGATCGACGTCCTGGCCGTCGCCATCCGGGCCGGCCTGACCGTGTATGACCTGGAAGAGATGGAGCTGTCCTACGCTCCGCCGTTCGGCTCGGCCAAGGATCCGGTCAACTACGCCGGGTTTGTAGCCGCCAATCTGTTGCGGAAGGAAGCGTCCATCTGCCACGCGGCCGAAGCTGCCAATCCGGGGCCCAAGCAGATGCTCCTGGACGTTCGGACCATGCCGGAGGTGCAGAAGGGCACGATCCCCGGCGCCAAGCACATCCCGCTCGACGAGTTGCGAAAGCGACTGGGCGAACTGCCCAAGGACAAGGAGATCCTGGCCTTTTGCGAGGTCGGCCTGCGGGGATACCTCGCCTGCCGCATTCTCACGCAGAACGGCTTCGTCTGCCGGAACCTGTCGGGCGGATACAAGACCTACTGCCACACCGTGGGCCGGGCGTCCGGCGCCGCCGCGGCCAAGCGAGAAATCAAGCAGGACTCCGCAGAAAGTGGCTTAGAGCCTCCGCCTGCCGGGGGAGGCGCCCCTCAGATCGTCAAAGAGATCGACGCATGCGGTCTGCAGTGCCCCGGCCCGATCATGCAGCTCAAGCAGGCGATGGATCAGGTTCAGCCAGGCCAGGCGGTGCGGATCTCCGTGTCGGATTCCGCCTTCGCCTCGGACCTGGAAGGCTGGTGCCATACGACCGGCAACCGCGTGCGGGACAGGAAGCTCGACAAGGGCGTTCTGACGGCGGTGGTGGAGAAGAGCCGGCTCGATGAGGTCGTCCCTTGCAGCGGTCCGTCGCCGGCGCAGGGACCGGCGCACAAGACGCTCGTCGTCTTCAGCGACTCCTTCGACAAGGGAATGGCCGCGTTCATCATCGCCAACGGTGCGGCCGCGATGGGCAGCGACGTGACGATGTTCTTCACGTTCTGGGGCCTCAACCTGCTCCGCCAGAATCGGGCGGTGCCGGTCCAGAAGACCTTCATTGAGCGGATGTTCGGCTGGATGATGCCCCGCGGCGCCGAGAAGGCGAGCCTGTCCAAGATGAATATGGCCGGGATGGGGACCGCGATGATCAAGAACATCATGAGGAAGAAGAACGTTCTTTCTCTGCCCGAGCTGATCGAGGCCGCCAAGCGCGCCGGCGTGCGTCTGGTCGCCTGCAGCATGACCATGGACCTGATGGGCATCAAACGCGAGGAACTCATCGACGGCGTCGAAGAGGGCGGCGTCGCCATGTACCTCGACCGCGCGGGCTCCGCCAACGTGAATCTCTTCATCGGCTGATTGCAGACCGACATGATTTCATGGGTTTCGTAGGGCGGGCCCTTGGCCCGCGCCTCTAGGCGACAGTGACGGAACAACGCGCGGGCTAAGAGCCCACCCTACATGTTGACACGTCCGATTGTTGCTCTCTTGATCTTTCCTTGAAGTCGTGCGTCTTGTACAGTATGGGCGTGCGAGCTGCCGCGATTCGTGTTGCACCTTGCAGCGACGCGTTTGCCGAGGCATTCGAAGCGGAACCGGCGGAAAGGAGATCGAGTATGAGA
>JAAYVJ010000561.1 GCA_012517265.1 Planctomycetota bacterium
GGCTACGAGTGAGCTTCCTGCCCCCGTCGTTGCGGTGGATTCCCTTCGCGCGAGCCAACTACTGGGTACTGAAAATCGACGACGACTACCGTTACGCTCTGGTCGGCACGCCCGACCACAAATACCTGTGGCTGTTGTCACGCACGGCGACCGTCCCACCCGAGATCGAGGCAGAGTATCTGGAGGCCGCACGCGAGCAGGGCTTCGATCTGAGCGAGTGGATCAGACCCGAGCAATCGGGAGAAACCGTGGACGACAGCGTCTTGTGACCCGCACCCGGGCGTCCTGACCAGCTGGAGCGAGTTCTTGCTGGGCCACAAGGCGGATCACCAGGTGCACTGCTACCTTCATATCGTGAATACTCGCCCAGTGGCCACCAGACGCTCACCGATGCCGATCCGGCGCGGAATCGCTCGGATCTTCTGGAGGCTCAGCCGGTGGACCTATGTTCCGGAATCGCCACGATATGAGGGCTCCCGGATCGTGATCGGGGCTCCGCACACGTCCAACTGGGACTTCGTCTTCATGCTCTGCATCGCGTGGAGCGAAGGGCTGAGGCTGCGATGGCTCGGCAAGAAGTCACTGTTCGCCGGCTGGCGCCGGCCCATCATGCGGGGTCTCGGCGGTATCCCGGTCGACCGGGCGAACCCGGCGGGTCTGGTGGACACCCTGGTCTCCGAGATGCGCGCCGACCCAGATCTCGTGCTCGTCGTCACCCCGGAAGGCACCCGCAGCTCCGGCACCACCTGGCGCAGCGGGTTCTATCGCATCGCTCTCGCGGCGCAGGTTCCCGTCACGCTCGGTTACGTCGACCGCCCGAGCCGGACCTGCGGGCTCGGTGAGACCCTCCGGCTCACTGCGGATGTCTCCGCCGACATGGATCGCATCCGCGCCTTCTACGCGGACAAGTCGGGTTTGCGTCCGGAGTTGCGCACCGAACCTCGCTTGAGCGATGAGGCCGGCGGATCAGCCACGACGACTGATCCGGACAAGCGCTAGGTCCTGTTGCGAGAGTCGTTTGGGCCTGTAGTCAGTCCCAAGACCGGTCGTCCCCTGCTTGGCAGCCGAAGCTAAAGTGAACGTGCATTCAGGTTTCATCAGAACCGGGATCACCACGATATGTCGGGGGTACGGACGACATGACAGTCATCGGCTCGAACGTGCCGATGACGTGCAGGCGACGAGGGGATCCGGTTCATGGGCAGGGTCCCGGAGGAATCCGGAACCGCGCGCTGAAGGCCGCCGCACCCGCTCAGATTGCTCCCGCAATCCCGGCGAGGTGATGTCGGCCCAGAAAGGCTAGGGCATGCTTCAACTGTCGAATGTTCGCAAGTCGTACACGACTGCGGACTTCACACAGGTGGCACTCGACGATGTGTCGATCGCGTTCCGCGACAACGAATTCGTCGCCGTTCTGGGGCCGTCCGGTTCAGGCAAGACGACGATGCTCAACATCGTCGGAGGTCTGGATCACTACGACTCCGGCGACCTGGTCATCGATGGCATCTCGACCAAGCAGTACAA
>JAAYVJ010000080.1 GCA_012517265.1 Planctomycetota bacterium
GGCAAGGCCCTCGGCTTCAACGGCAGCAGCACCTACGTGGATCTGCCCATCGGGCCCCTGATGCCCACGCTGAGCAGCATGACCATCGCCACCCACGTGAACTTCAGCGGTGGCTCCGGCTCCTGGCAGCGGATCTTCGACTTCGGCACCGGCACCACGAACTACATGTTCCTGTGCCCGCGTCAGGGCACCAGCGGCTCCATGCGGTTTGCGATCCGCACTGCCGCGGTCGGGGAACAAATCGTGGACGCCCCCAAGGCCATGCCGACCGGCTGGCACCATGCCGCCATCTCCATCGACAGCGCGACGATGACGATGAGCCTGTACCTGGACGGCGACCTGGTGGGCACGGCCGCGACGACCCTGCTGCCGAAGGATCTGGGCAACACGACCCAGAACTGGCTGGGCCGCTCGCAGTGGACCGCCGACGCCTACTTCTCCGGCATGCTGGATGAGTTCCGTATTTACAGCAGAGTCCTTTCCGCTGCCGAGGTGCGTTACCTCGCGGGCGATCGATAATGGGACAGGGGCCTGGGATCCCGGATGCGACTGTCCGTGTTCGGGATCCCGAGACGCCCTGGAATCACGGCCCCACGATTCTCTCGTGTATTCACGAGCGACGAGATACATCGGAGTGAGGCTCAACCGAGTGTGTGACTAGAGAAAGGAAGAGAGTATGAACAAGAGACTGTTGTGTTTGATGGCTGCCCTCCTGCTGGCCGGCGCGACGCTGGCAAGCGCGGCCACCCCGGGGCCGGTGAGCTGGTGGAAGCTGGATGAGATGTCCGGCGCCACCACGGCCGACGCCATCACCGGCGACACCGGCGACATCGCCGGCACCCCGACATGGGTTCCCGGCCAGCTCGACGGCGCCCTGTCCTTCGACGGGAGCACGAATTTCGTCACGCTGCCCATCGGATCGCTCATCGCTTCCCTGAGCGACACGACGGTCACGACCTGGGCCGACTTCTCGAATGCCGGCGGCGCCTGGCAGCGGCTCTGGGATTTCGGGTCCGGGACCGGCGTCTACATGTTCCTGTGCGCCCGCGTGAACACTGACGGCGTCATCCGCTTCGCCATCCGGACCGCCTCAGTCGGCGAGCAGATCGTGAACACGCCCGACAAGCTGGCCTCCGGCTGGCACAACATCGCGGTCTCGATCGACAGCCAGGCCATGATGATCAACGCATACGTCGACGGCGCGAAGGTCGCCAGCGGCCCGACGGTCCTTCTGCCGAAGGATCTGGGCGTAACCACCCAGAACTGGCTGGGCAAATCCCAATGGCCGGACGCCCTGTATCAGGGCTCTCTGGACGACGTCCGCATCTACGACCGTGTCCTCACCGGCGACGAAATCAAGAACGCGATGGAAGGCGGCATCGGCTACGGCATCGCCAACACGCCCGACCCCGCGGACAAGGCGGCGAACACGCTGCCCAATATCGTCCTGAGATGGAAGCCCGGCCAGGATTCCAAGACCTACGACGTGTACTTCGGAACCTCCCGCAACGACGTCTTGAACGCCAGCCCGGACAACCCGATGGGCGTGCTGCTCAGCGCCGGCCAGGAGGCCACGACCTATGACGCCGGCCGGCTCGCGTTCGGCACGACTTACTACTGGCGCATCGACGGCATCGGCGCGGCCCCGGACTTCACGGTCTACAAGGGCAACGTCTGGTCCTTCACCGTCGAGCCCAAGACCTACAAACTCCCCGCGGCCAGCATCAAGGCCACCGCGTCGAGCGTGAACAACGCCACGATGGGCCCCGAGAAGACGATTGACGGCTCGGGCCTTGTCAACGGCGCGCACTCCACGCTGGAAACCGACATGTGGCTCAGCAAGAACGGCGAGCTGACCCCGTGGATCCAGTACGAGTTCGATCAGGTCTACGCCCTGAATGAAATGCTCGTGTGGAATTCCAATCAGGCGATGGAGCCGGTCGTCGGCTACGGCCTGATGAACGTCACCGTCGAATACTCCGAGAACGGCCAGGACTGGGCCACGCTGGACACGCTCGATTTCGCCCAGGCCCCCGGCGAGGCGGGCTACACGGCCAACACGACCGTCGATTTCGGCGGCGCCGCGGCCAAGTTCGTCAAGCTCGTGGTCAACAGCAACTGGGGCGGTTTCCTGCCGCAGTACGGCTTGAGCGAGGTTCAGTTCTCCTACACGCCGGTCAAGGCCACCCAGTTGACCCCGGTCTCCGGCACGATCAATCTGGACAGCCCGGTGACCCTGAGCTGGCGCCCCGGCCGCGAAGCCGTGAGCCACGAGATCTACCTCGGAACCGATAAGGACAACCTTCCCCTGGTGGCCACGGTTGACCAGCCCACGTACGTGGCGAACGTCTCCGTCGGCAATCTCTACTACTGGAAGGTCGTCGAGGTCAACGAGGCGGAGACGCCTGCCCGGTGGGAAAGCGTCGTCGCGAACTTCAGTACGGTCGCCGTGCCCACGAAACCCGACAAGGCCAACCTGACCCACCAGTGGACCTTCAACGACGGCACCGCCGCGGACAGCGTCGGCGGAGTCGACGGCGTCCTGGTCGGCGGCGCCTCGATCGTCGACGGCGCTCTGGTCACCAGTGCCCAGGATCAGTGGATGGAGATGGACGGCAAGGCCATCGCCATCAACACCTATGACGCCTTCAGCTGCGTCGTTTGGTACACCCCGAAGGCCGGCGCCAACACCGGCTACAGCATGCTCGCCTACTTCGGAGACTCGCTGAACGGCTTCGGCTCCAACGGCTTCTTCATGTGCTCGGCCCGCGGCGACGACGTCAGCCGCGTGGGCATCTCCTGCGGCAACACCTCGGCCCCCTGGTCCGCCGAGAGCGGCGCCAACGGGCCCGAGATCGACGACGGCAAGCCGCACATGATGGTTGGCACGATCGACGCCACAACCATCAAGCTGTACATCGACGGCAAGCTGATCTCCAGCGCGGCTCTGTCGGCCACCAACAAGATCAGCGCCCTGAGCACCAACTTCGCCTACCTGGCGAAGGGCGGCTACACCGGCGATCCGGAGTGGCTCGGCTCGATCCATGAGTTCAGCATCTACAACAAGGCGTTGACCCCCGGCGAGGTACTCTACCTGGCCAATCTGATGCCCAAGGATCCCGGCACCGCCAACCTGACCCACCAGTGGACCTTCGATGACGGCACCGCCAACGACAGCGTCGGCGGCCTCAACGGCACCTTGGTCGGCGGCGCGGCGGTCGTCGACGGCTCGCTGGTCACCAGCGCCCAGGATCAGTGGATGGAGATGGACGGCAAGGCGCTGGCCATCAACACCTACGAAGCGTTCAGCATCGCCGGCTGGTACACCCCGAAGGCCGGCGCCAACACGGGCTACCACATGCTGTGCTATTTCGGCGATTCGCTGAATGGCTTCGGCTCGAACGGGTTCTTCTTCACCCCGGCTCGTGGCGATAACGTCAGCCGCGCGGGCATCTCCTGCGGCAACACCTCGGCCCCGTGGTCTGCCGAGACCGGCGTCAACGGGAAAGAGACCGACGACGGCAACCCGCACTTCGTGGTCGCCACGATCGACGCGACGAACATCACGCTGTTCATGGATGGCGAGTACGTCGGAACTGCGACCCTGTCGGCCGCGAACAAGATCAGCGCCCTGAGCAACAACTTCGCCTATCTGGCGAAGGGCGGCTACACCGGCGATCCGGAGTGGCTTGGCTCCATCCAGGAGTTCCGCATCTATGACAAGGCGTTGAACATCAGTGAGGTTCGGTTCCTGGCCGGCGCGAAGTGATCCGCCCGACCTGGACGATCCGGCAACGTCCTCGGGGCCCGTGCCGATTCGGTGCGGGCCCCGATTTTTTTTGCGCCCGCCGCAAAGCAAGCACGCGGGCACACTTTCCATTTGGCTTCAGCAAGAGGGCCGATTATCGTATTCCCGGTTCCGGAGTGCTCGTTGAACTGTGAGGACATCGATGATCGATCTGAAGGCCTGGATGTGCCATGCGGCTCCATGTGTCCGCATGGCGATGCTCACCGCGTGCGTTCTAATGTGCCTTGGGCTGCTCGGCCGCGTCGCCGAGGGAAACGAACGACAGGCCGGAAC
Organism: Planctomycetota bacterium; assembly: GCA_012517265.1. Lineage (GTDB taxonomy): Bacteria > Planctomycetota > Phycisphaerae > Sedimentisphaerales > Anaerobacaceae > PLanc-01. The sequence goes on from JAAYVJ010000080.1 coordinate 4,082, forward strand.
AACTGCGACGGCCGAGCCGAACGCCTCGGCTCAGACTAACACGGCCGTGGCAACCGTGCCGGAACCGAACGCGGCCGCCCGCAGCGCGCTGATGGAGACGGTCGCCCCTGCTGCGGCGTCTGAAATCACCGTTGAGATCCTCCAGACCCGCAAGAGGCAGGCAGTCGGCTCTCCCGACCTCAGCGACGAGGTGAAAGCGAAACTCGCCGAAGTCTACGACAAGGCGATCGCTCAGCTTCAATTCGCCGGCGATCTGAAGGCCAAGCGAAAGCAATACAGCGACACGGTCAAGAACGCCCCGGAAAAACTCAAGAGCGTCCGGGATACACTCGATCAGATCCCGGCCGATCCGAGCGTCCAGGCCCCGGCGGATTTGACGTTGGCGCAGGCGGAGCAATCGCTCGCGCAAGCGACTGTCGCTCTGGATGAGGCGAAGCGGACGGCGGACAACCTCGAGGCCGAGCCCAAGAGGCGGGCCGAGCGGCGAACGAAGATCCCGGAGGAAACGAACGCCGCCCGCCAGCGGCTGGACGAGATCAAGAGCCTCCTGACCGGGGACGCAGCGACGGGCACCTCCGCCATGAGCCAGGCCAACCAGACGCTCCTGCAACTCGAACAAAACGTGCTCCAGGCCCGCCTGGACGCCAACACCGATGAAATCCTCTCCTACGACGCGACAAGCGATCTGCTGGCGGCGCAACGAGACCTGGCCGCCCGCCAGCTCGCCGCGGCCCAGAAACGCGTGGAGTTCTGGCAGCAGAAGGTCAGCGGATTGCGGCAGCGCGCCGCCGAGGACGCACAGGCCAAAGCAATTCAGGCCACGCAGCAGACCCAGTTCTCTCATCCGGTCATCCAGGCGGCCACCGAATACAACGCCGCACTGGCGAAAGAGCAGGCCGAAGTCACGGCGAACATCGACGACCGGGCGCAGTACGCGGCCAGGATCAACGATCAGTTGGCCGCACTCCAGAAGGACTTCAAGGAGACACAACAGCAGGTGGAACGGGCCGGCGGCGTCACGGACGTGATGGGCGTGCGACTGCTGGCCAAGCGAAGCAAGCTGCCGAGCATTGCCGAGAGCCGCAAGAGGATCCGAAACCGCGCTACCAAAACAAACGACGCCCAAGTGAAGTGGATCGAGTACGACAACGCGTGGTCCGACCTGGCTCACATCGAACAGCAGGCCGATCTCTTGCTCGACGGAGTCAAGCCTCCTGTCGGCGAAGAGCAGCGCCCGATCCTCCGGAACGATCTGGTCGAGATTCTTCAAGCCCGGCGCAAGACGCTCAAGGCCCTGTCGGACTTGTATCTGGACTATTCGACCAGGCTGGCCGCCCTGGACACACAGGAACGGGAGTTCGTGCGGCTCGTCGGCGAGTACGGCAAGTTCATCGACGCGAACATCCTCTGGGTCAAGAGTCGCAACACATTCCACAAATCCGACATCGCCGAAGTGGTCAACGCCGCGCGATGGCTGGTCTCCCCATCGAACTGGGTCCACACGATCAGCACCATGGGACAGGATCTTCAGCAGAGACCGCTGCCCTACCTGCTCGCGCTGGTCCTGGCCATCGGCGCGAGGGTCTTTCACTCCAACATCCATCGGCGGATCGACACGATCTCGGAACAGATGCGGCAGGTCCGCACGGACAGTTTCATTCTGACGCTTCGCGTCCTGATGCTGACGATCCTGCTGGCGGCGACCTGGCCGGCCGTGGTTCTGCTGATTTCGTGGTTGCTGTCTTCGGCAGCCCCGGACGATGAGTTCGCTCAAGCGGTGCGCTCGGGTCTATTCAAGCTTGCCTACGTCATGGTCGCGCTGGATTTCGTGATCCATCTGCTCATGCCGCACGGCCTGGCCGAGGCGCACTTCCGCATTCGGCGCGAGCCCCTGGCCTTTCTCCGGCGGCACCTGCGATGGCTCTTCCTCGCGGCGATGCCCATGGTCTTCGTCCTGGAGGTGATGCGGGCACAGCAGATCAGCCAGGCATGGTATACGACAGCCGGACGTGTCGTCTTCATCGCGGCCGATCTTGGACTTGCGGTGTTTCTCTTCATCGTGCTGCGCCCGACCTCGCCGCTGCTCGATGGATACCTCCGGCAACGGCGAGACGGCTGGGTGGATCGCCTGCGATACATCTGGTTCCCGCTGGCGTTCCTGTCGCCCATGGGTCTGGCCGCCGTGGCGGCATCGGGCTACTTCTACGGGGCCCGATACCTCGGAGACCGACTGCTCGACACCGTCCTCGTGGTCGTCATCCTCCTGCTGGTCCGCGCCATGTTCGTCCGCTGGTTGGGCATCGCCCAGCGCAAACTGGCCCTGCTCGAACGCCAAAAGCGGCAGGAGGCCACGCTGGAGCAGACGCTGCAGGACGCAGCAGGACGACAGAGCGAAACGGCCGAAACCAAGGCACAGACGGAGGCCACGATCTCGCAAATCTCTCAGCAAACGCGGCAATTGATCGACGCGGTCGCCGCCGTCCTGCTGCTGATCGCTGTCTGGTACGTTTGGGACAATGTGCTGCCCGCGCTGGCCATGGTGGGTCGCCACCCGTTGTGGACATTGAACGACCAGGAGCAGATCACGCTCGGCGCCCTCGCCACCGCCCTGCTGGCCCTCATCCTGACGGTGATCGTCGCGAGAAACGTGCCCGGCCTGCTGGAGATCGTGATCCTCCGGCGGCTGCCGATCGATCGCGGCGTGCGGTTCGCGATCATCACGGTCTGCCGATATGTGCTGGCCATCATCGGCATGGTGATCGCCTTCTCCGAGGTGGGCCTCGGCTGGTCCAAGATCCAGTGGCTCATCGCGGCCATGACCGTCGGCCTGGGCTTCGGCCTGCAGGAGATCTTCGCCAACTTCATCAGCGGCTTGATCATCCTCTTCGAACAGCCCATCCGGGTCGACGACGTCGTCACCGTCGCCGAGGTGACGGGCAAGGTAACGAAGATCAGAATCCGCGCCACGACGATCCGCATGTGGGACGAGCGGGAACTCATCATGCCCAACAAGGAGTTCATCACGGGCACACTGATCAACTGGACGCTCTCCGACACGGTCATGCGCCGGGATTTCGCGGTGGGTATCGCCTACGGGTCCGACATCCGCAAGGCCGAACGGCTGTTGTACGAAGTCGCCGCCGCCAATCCGCTCGTCCTGAAGGACCCGCCGCCCGTGGTCATCTTCAAGAGCTTCGGGGCAAGCAGCCTGGACTTCGAACTCCGCGTCTTCCTCAGCGGCATGGAGAACAACGTCCCGGTCTGGCAC
>JAAYVJ010000562.1 GCA_012517265.1 Planctomycetota bacterium
CGAGGGAGGCTCGCGGCTGGCCAAGAGGGGTTCGCATCGCCCGGCCCGGCAAGTCGGCCGCCACGCAAGGACGGCGTGGCCTCCGCCTTGCGAGGGCCTGCCGCCGACTCGTTCGAGAGCGTATCGCTGTCGCGGATTCCACGGGTCCTTTCCTATCACGATGTCACGCATCTACATTCTGAAGTGGGGTTGCGGCGGCGGTTCGTCGGGCCGCTCGGGCGGCCTGGAGCTTGGCCTCACGAGCGGCGAAGATCTGCTCGACATACTCGGGGTCAGGCATTGAAACGGGCCTTGCGGGGAGGACAACGGGAACGTCGACCGTCATCCGTCGCGGCTGCCTGTCGTGCAGGAGAGTCTGTCGCAGCAGAACGTCCGGCTTGAAGCGGGAGTGAGACGATCGCTTGAGACTGTGAGAATCGTCAGGGAGGCGTGCGAGGCACGTCTTGTGCTGGTGACTCCAAAGCGGAGAACTCCCGCCGCCTCGACGGAATCCGGATAGGTCCGCTTCTTCCTCTGATGAGAACAAGTCGTCGGTCCGACGGGGGGATTCGGGAACCGACACACCCTTGACGCGCGGGCTAAGAGCCTACCTTACGCGCTATAGCCCGGCCGGCACTCGTTACAGGAATCGACGTACGTCGGATTTCGCGTAGGTCGAGGTCGCCGCGGATCGAACGGTGCGTGGTACGCACCCCACGTAAGCCTCCACCTGGCACGGATTGCCACAAATCATTTTCAGTCCAAGGCTTATCTGCGTTCATCGGCGTTCGCCTGAGGTTCCTTGTTTCGTTGTGCGTAGTGGGTTTTGCGTAATGCGTCAGAGGGCCCATACCCCCATTCTCGGCCCGGCAGCAGGGTCCGCAGGTGCAGCAATTCGGAAACAACCATCCGCACCCCACCCGACGCACCCCGCACTACGCACTACGCATCCCGCACCCCGCCGCCGAATGCCCCCGGCCTGTCAAGTTGGCGTGCGGGGCGGGGCGGCCGGCCTGAATTGGCACCCCGGCGAGGTCGGCCGGCGGAAACCCACAGGCGGTCGGAGGAATCCGCGTTGTCAGTAAATCCTTACCAGATAGAATGTTAGGAGTTGAAGACCGGCGTGGGACCGGTAAGATCGGGCCTCTGGTATACCTTTTGCTCAAAGCAATCGATTATGCGTCAATTTACCGAAAAACCCGTTTGTCACGCATGCAGTTAAGGAGGCACGCAATTATGGCAGTGAAAGAATTGGCGTTTCAGGCTGAGGCACGGGCCAAGCTGTTAGCCGGGGTGGAGAAACTAGCGGCGGCAGTGAAGGCAACCCTCGGCCCGCGCGGTCGCAACGCCGTCATCGACAAGAGCTGGGGCGGCCCGACTGTGACCAAGGACGGGGTAACCGTCGCTGAGGAGATCGAGCTGACCGACAAGGCCGAGAACCTGGGAGCCAAGCTCGTAAAGCAAGCCGCCAGCAAGACTTCCAAGATCGCCGGCGACGGCACCACGACCGCGACCGTGCTGACCGAGGCCCTCTATAAGGAGGCCGTGAAGAACCTGACCGCCGGGGCCGACGCCATGGCCCTCAAACGCGGCATGGACACGGCGGCCAAGGCCGTGGTCGAGAAACTGGCCAGCCTCGCCAAGCCCGTCTCCATCGACAAGACGGCCGACATCATCAACGTCGCGTCCATCTCGGCCAACAACGACCGCGAGATCGGCAAGATCATGGCCGACGCGTTCGTCCGGGTCGGCAAGGACGGCGTCATCACGGTCGAGGAGGGCAAGAGCTTCGAAACCCATGTCGAGTTCGTCGAGGGCATGCAGTTCGACCGCGGGTACCTTTCGCCGCACTTCGTGACCGATCCCGACAAAATGGTCTGCGAGCTGGACAAGCCCCTGATCCTGGTCCATGAGGAAAAGATCAGCACGGTGGCCAAGCTGATCCCCCTGCTGGAGAAGGTGGCCCAGGCCAAGAAGTCGCTGCTGATCATCGCCGAGGACATCGAGAGCGAGGTGCTCGCGACGCTGGTGGTCAACAAGTTGAAAGGCGTCCTGAAGATCGCGGCGGTGAAGGCCCCCGGCTACGGCGACCGTCGCAAGGCCATGCTCCAGGACATCGCGGTGCTGACCGGCGCCGAGCCCATCTTCAAGGACCTGGGCGTCGAGCTGGACAAGATCACCCTTTCGCAGCTCGGTCAGGCCCGCAAGGTCACGATTGACGGCGACAACACCACGATCGTCGAGGGTGCCGGCAGCCAGGACGCCATCAACGGTCGGATCAAACAGATCAAGGAGGAGATCGAGACCACCACGAGCGACTACGACCGCGAGAAGCTCCAGGAGCGTCTGGCCAAGCTCACCGGCGGCGTCGCCGAGATCAACGTCGGCGCCTCGACCGAGGCGGAGATGAAGGAGAAGAAGGCGAGGATTGAGGACGCCCTGCATGCGACCCGCGCGGCGATCGAGGAAGGCATCGTCCCCGGCGGCGGCGTGGCGTTGATCCGCTGCGTCGACGCGGCCAGGTCGGTCAAGCTCAGCGGCGACGAGAAAACCGGCGCCGAGATCCTGGCCCGGGCCCTGAAGGTGCCCTGTTTCTGCATCGCTCAGAATGCCGGCGCGACGGCCCAACTGGTCGTCAACAAGGTCTACGAGGGCAAGGGTTCGTTCGGATACAACGCCGACACGGACAAGTTCGAGGACCTCGTGGAAGCCGGCGTGATCGACCCGGCCAAGGTCGTCCGCACCGCGTTGCAGAACGCGGTGAGCATTGCCGGCCTCCTGTTGACCACCGACTGCCTCGTGACCGAGAAGCCCAAGGCCAAGGAGGAAGCCGGCCCGGGCGGCCCCGGCGGCATGGGTGGCGGCATGGGCGACATGGACGACATGATGTGAGCCGGCATCCGGCAACCGAACAGGCGCAGGTGGAGTCGTTATGACCAGGCAGACAGGAAGGCAATGGCTGTTCATCGGGGCCACGGTGGTGAGCCTGCTGATCGCGATCATCATTCTCGCCAGTTGCGGCGGGGTCGCACAGACCGGCAAGGCCAAGACCCAGCATCTGAGCAAAGATGAGCGGATGGAGTGGTGGCGCGACGCCCGATTCGGCCTCTTCATACATTGGGGGCTGTACTCGGTCCCGGCGGGCACGTACAAGGGCGAGCGAGTCGACGGCCTCGGCGAGTGGATCATGAACAACGCGAAGATCCCGGTCGAGGAGTATGAGAAGTTCGCCCCGCAGTTCAATCCCATCGGCTTTCGAGCGGACGAGTGGGTGCGGCTGGCCAAAAACGCCGGCATGAAGTACATCGTGATCACGAGCAAACACCACGACGGCTTCTGCCTGTGGGACTCGAAGGTCACGGACTATGACGTCATGGACGCCACGCCGTTCAAGAGGGACATCCTCCTGGAACTCTCCCAGGCGTGCAAGAAGCAAGGCGTCAAGCTGTGCTTCTACCACTCGATCATGGACTGGCACCATCCGGACGCCCAGGCCCCCTTCTGGCCCAACTACAACGACACCAGCAAGTCGAACCCCAACTTCGGCCGGTACGTGGACACCTACCTCAAGCCGCAGCTCACGGAGCTGGTGACCAACTACGGCCCGCTCGGCGTGCTCTGGTTCGATGGGGAGTGGATCCAGGACTGGACCGAGCCTCAGGGCAAGGATCTGTACGCGTACCTCCGCGGCCTCCAGCCCTCGTTGATCATCAACAACCGCGTGGGCAAGGGCCGCCAGGGCATGGAGGGCCTGAGCAAGGGCGACGACTACGCCGGCGACTTCGGCACGCCCGAGCAGCAGGTGCCGCCCGAGGGTCTTCCCGGCGTGGACTGGGAAACCTGCATGACGATGAACGACACGTGGGGCTTCAAGTCTTACGATGAGAACTGGAAGAGCGTCGAGGAACTGATCCACACGCTCGCGGACGTCGCCAGCAAGGGAGGCAACTTCCTGCTGAACGTCGGCCCGACGCCGGAGGGTCTGATCCCGCAGCCCAGCGTGGAGCGGCTCCAGGAAGTCGGCAAGTGGATGGCCGTCAACGGCGAGAGCATCCACGGCACCACGGCCAGCGTCATCGGGCGGCCCGAGTGGGGTCGGTGCACCGTCAAGGGCGACAAGCTGTATCTGCACGTGTTCCACTGGCCGACCGACGGCGTCCTGCAGGTGCCCGCGGTGCCGGGCCAGGTCGAAAAGGCCTACTTGCTGGCCGACAAGAAACGAACGAGTCTTCCGGTCGCTGCGGGCGACGCAGGCCTGACGGTCTCGCTGGCCCCGGAGGCGCCGGATGCAATCGATAGCGTGGTTGTGCTCGTACTGAAAAACAAATGAGTCACGTTGAGAATATCTGTAGGTGAAGGAGTAACGCAGTATGGAACTGAGACCTCTGGATGACAGAATCGTGATCAAGCCGTCGCAGGCGCAGGACAAAACCGCCGGGGGCATCTTCCTGCCGGACACCGCCAAAGAGAAACCCATGGTCGGCAAAGTCGTCTGGGTCGGCCCGGGCAAGGTGCAGGACAACGGCAAACGAACCCCGGTTTCCGTCAAGAAAGGCGACGAGGTCGTCTACGGCAAGTACATGGGCAACGAGGTCGAGGTCGACGGAGAGAAATTCGTCATCGTCAAGGAAAGCGACCTCCTGGGTGTCCTGGAGAAGTAACATTCACGGCAACCGATGGTCCGGGTCATCCGGCGCGGTTCTTTTAGCGAAGAGGAATAGGACATGGCAAAACAACTGATGTTCGACGATATCGCACGGACCGAGCTGCGGGAGGGACTCAAGCAGCTCGCCGCCGCGGTCAAAGTGACGCTCGGCCCGACCGGCCGAAACGTCGTGCTCAACAAGAGCTGGGGGTCGCCCAGAGTCACCAAGGACGGCGTCTCGGTCAGCAAGGAGATCGAGCTGCCCGAGCCGTTCAAGAACATGGGCGCCAAGATGGTCAACGAGGTCGCCAGCAAGACCTCCGACGTCGTCGGCGACGGCACTACCACCTCGATCGTGCTGGCCGAGGCGATCTACCTGGACGGTCTCAAGCACGTAGCCTCCGGCGTCAATCCGATGGCCCTGAACAAGGGCATCGCCAAGGCCGCCGAGGTCGCCTGCGAGTTCATCAAGAGCGCCAGCGTGCCGGTCAAAGGGCATGACGACATCGCCAAGGTCGCCACGATCAGCGCCAACAACGACGCCTCCGTCGGCGAGATCCTCGCCCAGGCCATGGACAAGGTCGGCAAGGAGGGCGTGATCGAGATCGAGGACGGCAAGGGCGTCGAGAACGAGCTGACGCTGGTCGAGGGCATGCAGTTCGACCGCGGGTACATCTCCCCCTACTTCGTGACCAATCCCGAGACGCTGGAGGCGGTCTTCGAGGACGCCTACATCCTCCTGCACGAGAAGAAGATCTCGAACATCCGGGAGTTCGTCCCGCTGCTGGAGAAAATGGTGCACCTGGGCCGTCCCCTGCTGGTGATCGCCGAAGAGGTCGAGGGCGAGGCCCTGGCGGCCCTGGTGATCAACCGCCTGCAGGGCGTGTTGAAGGTCTGCGCGGTCAAGGCCCCCGGCTTCGGCGACCGCCGCAAGGCCATGCTCCAGGACATCGCGATCCTCACCGGCGGCGAGGTCATCACCGAGGACCTGGGCATCAAACTTGAGAACGTCGAGGTCTCCCAGCTGGGCCAGGCCAAGCGCGTCGTGGTCACCAAGGACAACACCACGATCATCGAAGGCGCCGGCAAGAAGAAGGACATCCAGGCCCGCACGGACCAGATCCGCGCCCAGATCGAGAAAACGACGAGCGACTACGACCGCGAGAAGCTCCAGGAACGCCTGGCCAAGCTCACCGGCGGCGTCGCCGTGATCCACGCCGGGGCCCCCACCGAGACCGAGATGAAGGAGCGCAAGGACCTCCTCGACGACGCCCTGCACGCGACGCGAGCGGCCGCGGCCGAAGGCGTCATCCCCGGCGGCGGCGTCACCTTCCTGCGGGCCATCAAAGAGGTCGAGAAGGCCCGCGCCAAGGCCAAGGGCGATGAGAAGATGGGCTTCGATATCATCATCAACGCCCTCAAGGCCCCGACGGCGCAAATCGCGGAGAACTCCGGCGAACAGGGCGAGGTCATCGTCGCCACACTGCTGGAGAAGCTGGAGAAAGACAAGAACGTCGGCTACAACGCCGCCACCGGCGAGTACGTCGACATGTTCAAGGCCGGGATCATCGATCCGGCCAAGGTGGCTCGCACGGCGCTGGAGATGGCGGCTTCCGTGGCCGGCCTGATGCTCACCACGAACGTGCTGATCACCGAGCTGAAGGACAAGGACCAGGAGCCGATCCACGGCTCCGTTCGTTAGCTGATAGGAGGTCGGGGCCACAGAAGAAGAAAGCACGAAATTCCAAACAAGCACCGATGACCACAATTCGAAATTCAAAACGGCGTTGCGACTCGCGCCAGCGTTTCGGTCATTTGGGTTTTGAGTTTTGAATTCATTTCGGATTTCGGTATTCGAATTTCGGATTTCTTTCTTCTGTGGCTGATCTCTCTGTGCATCTATGGCCAAACGGGATTATTACGAAGTCCTCGGGGTCGACAAGAAGGCCTCGGAGGACGAGATTAAACGCGCGTATCGGCGGATGGCCATCAAATACCATCCGGACAAGAACCCCGGCAACAAAGAGGCCGAGGCCAAGTTCAAGGAGTGCGCCGAGGCCTACGAGGTGCTCAGTGACGCCGAGAAGCGCAAGCAGTATGACCAGTACGGCCACGAGGGTCTTCGCGGCGCCGGCATGCACGACTTCTCCCGCATGAACGTCGAAGACATCTTCAGCATGTTCGGCTTCGAAGATTTCTTCGGCAGCGTCTTCGGAGGCGGCGGCCGGGGCGGACGCGGCGCTCGACGCAGCGGCGCAGCCCGCGGCTACGACCTCGAGACCGGCGTCGAAATGACGCTCGACGAGGTCGCCAGCGGCACCGAAAAGACCATCGAGTTCACCCGCCAGGACCGTTGCCCCGATTGCAACGGCAGCGGCTCTGCGGCGGGCACGCAGCCGATCCGCTGCCCCGTCTGCGGCGGCGGCGGCCAGGTCGCCAAAGGAGGCGGCTTCTTCCAGATGGTCTCCACGTGCCCCCAGTGCCAGGGCAGCGGACACGTTGTTCAGACGCCCTGCTCCAAGTGCCGAGGCAGCGGACGGGTGCCCAAAAAGAGAACCGTCACGATCAAGATCCCGGCCGGCGTGCACGAGGGCCAGGGCATCCGCGTCGCCGGCGAGGGCGAGCCCGGCCGCGACGGCGGGCCCAACGGCGATCTGTACTGCTACGTCCGGATCAAGCCGCACGAGTTCCTCGAACGCGACGGCAACGACCTGATCAGCGTCGTCCCCATCAGTTTCACTCAGGCCGCGCTGGGGGCGAGCATCGAAGTGCCCAGCCTGACCGGCACCCGGCAACTCAAGATCCCGCCGGGGACCCAGTACGGCAGCACTTTCCGGATCCGCGGGCAGGGTCTGCCCGACATCCGCAGCGGCCGAACCGGCGACGAGTTGGTCCACATCACCATCGAGACCCCGACCAATCTCAACGACCGACAGGAAGGACTATTGAGAGAATTCGCCAAAACGGAAAATCGAAACGTTTCCCCCAAATCCCAGGGATTCTTCGAGAAACTGAAACGACATTTCGGTAATCACTCATGAGCGACGAGACCAGGAACCAATCGAGCGAGCAGGAGCCGCAGCAGGCCGAGCAGCCCCAGGCATCCGCCGAGCCGGCGGACTCGCTGCAGCAGATGCGGCAGGAACTCGAGGGTGTTCGCAAGGAGAAAGACGAGACCTTCGCCCGACTTCAGCGGGTCTACGCGGACTACGCGAACTTCCAGAAACGCGTGCCCAAGCAGATCAGCGACGCCGTGGCTTATGAGCGAGAGCGACTGCTCAAGTCGCTGCTGCCGCTGTTGGACAATTTCGAACGAACGCTCCAGACCGAGGGCTCCACGCAGAACGTCGAGGCCCTGCTCAAGGGCGTCGAGATCATTCGGGACCAGATGCTGGGCGTCCTCAAGACGCACGGCGTCGAACCGATCCAGGCGGTGGGCGAGAGATTCGACCCCGAGCGGCATGAGGCCATGCTGCGAAAGAACGATCCGAACAAGCCCGACGAGATCGTCCTCGAAGAGTATCAAAAGGGCTTCAAGCTGGAGGACCGCATTCTGCGGCCCAGCCGCGTGGCGGTGAACAAAATCCAGCACGAATGCACGAAAGCAGCCCCCGCCGAGGGCAAGGAAGCGACGGAGGCCCCTGCCCAGTGACGCACTGGACTTCTGAAAGCAGGTCGAATCGCCATCGTTCAGAAGTCCAGCGACACAATGTGGAGTAGCAAACTATGCCGACCTACGAGTACGCATGTACGGAATGTGAGCATCGATTTGAAGAGTTTCAGAGCATCACGGCCAAGCCGCTGCGGAAGTGCCCCCAGTGCGGCAAGTCGTCGTTGAAGCGTCTGATCGGGACCGGCGCGGGCATCATCTTCAAAGGCTCCGGGTTCTACTGCACCGACTATCGTAGTGACGGCTGCAAGAAGGCCGCCGACTCCGACACAACCAAAGACAAATCCGCCGAAACGAAAGAGACCAAGACCGAAGCCAAGACCGAGAGCAAGCCGGCCGCGACTCCGGCGGCCCCCGCCAAGACCGAAAGCGGAAACGCCGCCAAGAAAAAGTCCGCATAGAATTGACAGGCCTGGTCGGCATCCTGTCGGCCATGACCAGTTCAGTGGCCGGACGAGACGCTACGGAGCGTCCTCGCAGTTCTCCCACTTCTGCAGCCACCCTTTGGCCGTCAAGGACCGCAAGTTCGCGAAGTACGCGGCGTGGGTACCCCCGGCGGACCGTCCTGGGAAGAAGCGTAGATCAGATCGGTCAATACGCCCGCGACCGCGTGCACGGCGTCGTGGCGGTTGAGCCCCTCCGACATCAGGCGCACCAGGGTCTGGCGAACCGGGATGCGGTCCCCCTCCGCCACCTGGTTCTCCACGATCACGTGAACCGCCGCGTGAATCTGCTCGTTCGGCAGGTCGATGCCGGCCTTGCGATGATATCGCCGGACCGTCTCGATGTGTTGCCCCTCGTCCATGTCCCTCCATGCACGCGGGTCGGGATCGTTGCAGGGATCGTATTCCTTCGTGGTCTTCCTTTCGACATCGGATAGAGGCCCACTCGCCGCGAGACCCGAATGGGGCGATTGTACCGGCGCACCGGATCTGCGCCCAGTCCAGTGAAGCCCCTCCCGGGCGGGGCTTCACGCACGATATTGCTTCGGGCCGACGTAGTCTGTATACTGCCTTCTTTGCTTCAGAGACAGGAGATGCGCGATGGCAGAGCACTTTCGCAGGATTTGGCTCTTGGGGGCGATGATGACAGGGTTCTTCACCTTGAACGTTCACTCGACGAGCGCCGCAGGCACGACGGGCCCCGACTTGTCGGCAAACCAGACCAATCCGCTGTTGACGGAGTGGGACACCCCGTTCGGCGTGCCGCCCTTCGACCGGATCAAGGACGAGCACTTCTTCCCGGCCTTTCAGGAGGCCATCGCCCGCACCCGGCGGCAGATCGAGACCATCGCCAAGGACGAACGCCCCGCCACGTTCGCCAACACCGTCGAGGCGCTCGACGCGTCGGGCGAGTCGCTCGACCGGGTCGAGGCCGTCTTCGGCAACCTCCGGTCGGCCAATACCAACGACCGAATCCAGGAGATCGCCAGGCAGGTCGCCCCGCTCACGTCCGCGCTCCAGGACGACATCCTGCTCAACGAGCGGCTCTTCACCCGGGTGAACGCAGTCTGGGAGCAGCGGGATTCGCTTTCGCTCGACGCTGAGCAGCGACGGCTCGTCGAGGAGACCTACAAGCGATTCGTCCGCGGCGGCGCCAAGCTTTCCGCCGAGAGCAAGACGCGGCTTCGCGCAATCAACGAAGAGCTGGCCTTGCTGGGCCTGCGATTCGGGGACAATCTGCTCAAGGAGACCAACGCCTACCGGCTCGTCATCGACAAAAAAGAAGATCTGGCCGGTTTGTCCGAGGTGATCGTGGCCTTCGCGGCCGCAGCGGCCAAACAGGCCGGCATGGACGGCAAATGGGTGTTCACCCTGAACGCGCCGAGCATCTGGCCGTTCATGACCTGCGCCGACAATCGCGAGCTGCGACGACAGATCTTCACGGCGTACACCCGCCGCGGCGACAACGGCAACGAGCAGGACAACAAGGCCACGCTCCTGCGGATCGCCGCACTGCGGGCCGAGCGGGCGCAGCTCCTGGGCTACTCCAACCACGCCCAGTTCGTCCTCGAAGAGCAGATGGCCAGGAACGCCGACCGGGTCTACGGCCTGCTCAATCAGCTTTGGCCGCCCGCACTGGCGGCGGCCAAGAGGGAGGCGGCCGATCTCCAGGCGATGATCCGCCAGGAAGGCGGCGATTTCCGGCTCGAGCCGTGGGACTGGTGGTACTACACGGACAAGGTCATGAAGGCGAAGTACGACCTGGACGAGAACCAGCTTCGCCAGTACTTCCCGCTGGAGAACGTGCGTCAGGGGGCGTTCGACGTGGCAAACCGACTGTACGGCCTGACGTTCGTCGAGCGGACGGACCTGCCCAAGTATCACCCCGAGGTCCGCGCGTTCGAGGTGAAGGACGCCGACGGATCGCATCTGGGCGTCTTCCTGGTCGACTACCACCCGCGGGCCGCCAAGCGAGGCGGCGCCTGGTGCAGCAGCTACCGCTCCCAGCACGTCAAGGACGGGCGGGACGTTCGGCCCATCGTGGTCAACGTGTGCAACTTCACGCAGTCGACGGGCGACACGCCCGCCCTGCTGACGCTCGACGAGGTCGAGACGCTCTTCCACGAGTTCGGCCACGGCCTGCACTCGCTGCTCTCGCGAATCCGCTACGACAGCCTGCACCGCGTGCCGCGGGACTTCGTCGAGCTGCCGTCGCAGATCATGGAGCACTGGGCGACCGAGCCGCAGGTGCTCAAGATGTACGCGAGACACTGGCAGACGGGCGAGCCGATCCCCGACGAGATGATCGCGAAGATTCAGCGGGCCGAGAAGTTCAATCAGGGGTTCGCGACGGTGGAGTATCTGGCGGCCTCGTTCCTCGACATGGACTGGCACACGCTGGCGACGGCCAAGGACCTCGACGCCACAGCCTTCGAGAAGGCCTCGCTTGAGAAGATCGGGCTCATACCTGAGATCGTGACCCGCTACCGCAGCCCCTACTTCCAGCACATCTTCGCCGGCGGCTATTCGTCCGGCTACTACAGCTACATCTGGAGCGAGGTGCTCGACACGGACGCCTTCGAGGCGTTCAAGGAGAAAGGCATCTTCGATCAGGCGACCGCGAGGTCCTTCCGCACGAACATCCTCGAACGGGGCGGGACCGACGACGCGATGGCGATGTTCACGGCCTTCCGCGGCCGCGAGCCCTCGGTGGAGCCGCTGCTGGAGAAACGCGGCCTGAAGAACTGAGCGACTCTGCACTGGAGAGGACCGTCCGTGGTTCGCCACGGCTTGACCGCAGCGATCCAGACGCCCGCGGATCTGAAGACGACGAAGATCCTGATCGACATCAAGGGACAGGTCAAATAGCGTGGTTGCGTCCAGAGACAAAACAATGACAGCGAAATCCGATGGACAGTTCCGGGGCTTCTCCCGCAAGACGTTTTCCTTTCTGCGGGACCTGCACAACAACAACGACAAGACCTGGTTCAAGGCGCATCGAGAGGTCTATGAAGAGCACGTGCTCCAGCCCCTGCGGGCTCTGGTGACCGACATGTCGGACTTCATGCTGGGAATCGACCTGTCGTTCGAGGTCGCCCCGGCGGTCGGCAAGACCATTTCGCGGATCTATCGCGACACACGGTTCTCCAAGGACAAGTCCCCCTTCCACGATTGCGCGTGGATCACCTTCAAGCGTTCCGGAAAGGACTGGTCGCGTTACATCCCCGGCTATTTCCTGGAGATCGCGCCGAAGTCCTACCGCTACGGCATGGGCTTCTACGAAGCGGCGCCCGACCTGATGGCCCGCTTTCGCGAGCGGATCGAGGAGGACCCTGAGTCCTTCGTCAAGGCCGTCGGCTGGCTCGACAAGCAGAAGGTCTTCACCGTCGAGGGCGAGCGATACAAGCGTCCCACCGGCCAGGACAAGCCCGAGCCCATCCGCACGTGGTGCGGCTACAGGAGTTTCTATCTCACCTGCAACCGGACCATCGACGACGCGATCCTCTCGCCGAAGTTCCCCGACCGGCTCATGGACCACTTCGGCATGGCCGCCCCGCTTTATCGATATGTCCACCGCGTCGCCCAGGAAGCCCTCGGCGAGCGAGCGTGATGAAAGGCCCGGCCGCCGCGGGCGTCGAGCCGTCCTCGAGCGCAAGCTTGTAGGGCAAAGTGGGCCGGCCGGTCTTGTCGAAGACCAGAGTGTCGCGGAGGAACGCGTCGCCGAGTTGGAAGGATGCTGACGGTGGAACAGTACTGTAGGATCCGGATCGCACATCGGGACTGGATGAGCATTCGACAGCTTGCCCGGCGGTTCAACCATTCTCGTCGGAAGGTTCGGCGGGTGCTGGCCGAGAGCGAGCAGGCCCCCCGCAAGCAGCAACATACGGCGGCCAGGCTCTATCGTCGCCTGCGGGATAAGCGCAGCTACGCCCGGGGCGAATGGATCGTCCAGCCGCAGCATTGACGGTGCATTTGAAGCGGCTGCGTCTGGCGACGATGCTGGCCGAATACGAGAAGCTGGCCCAGCAGGCGAGTCCGCGTCTTCGAAGATGGCACCAGCCCTCTTCGAGCCGGAGCGTCTCTTCGATCAGGTAGCGCAACACATCTCGCGACGTGGGGTACTCCGGCGATTGGCTCCTGATCCACCCGCTCATGAGATCGCCCTTCACTGGTCGACCTGACCGTCGTGGAAGGACAGCGGGTCCTCGGCCGGCTCCAGGTGCGTGATGACGTTGGCGCCGGGCAGGGCCTGGCGGATATCGGCTTCGACGTCCTCGACCACGTGGTGCCCCTTGTGCGTGCTCCACTTGCCGGGCACCAGGACGTGGACGGACACGAACCGCACGCCGGCCGCCTGGCGGGTCTTCAAGGCGTGGAAGTCGATGCCCTGCCCCTTGTACTTGTCGAGGACCTCCTGCACCTTATCGCGATCCTCGCGAGTCAAAGCCGCATCCATCAGGCCCGCGACCGAACGCCGGACCAACTGGACGCCCGTCCAGACGATGTTGAGGGCCACGCCGATCGCGATCAGCGGGTCGAGGATCTGCCAACCGGTCAGCGAGGCCATGCCGACGCCGGCGATGACACCCGCCGAGGTCCACACGTCCGTCATCAGGTGATGGGCATCGGCCTCCAGGGTGATCGAGTTGTGCGTTTTGCCCACCCGTAAAAGGATCCTCGCGACGACGAAATTGATCGCGGAGGCGACCACGGCGACGATCAGACCGACGCCGGTCTGCTCGATGGGCTGGGGATTGAGGATGCGCCGCACGGCGGCAAACCCGATCGCGGCGGCCGCGACGAGGATGAGGATTCCCTCAATGGCGCTGGCGAAGTACTCCGCCTTGCTGTGCCCGTACTGGTGTCCCTCGTCGGCCGGCCGGGCCGCGACGATCAGCATGGACAGAGCCATCGCCGCCGCCGCCAGATTGACCAGCGACTCGACCGCGTCCGAGAGCAGACCGATGGAGCCCGTCAAGAGGTAGGCGAGACTCTTGAGCCCGATGGTGGCCAGCGCGGCGGCGATCGACAGCCACGCGTATCGCGTTAAAGAGGAACGATCCATACTGTGGGCTGGCTTTCTGTTGAGCGACCAAATTTGGGAGGATAGCACCGCCGGCGGTCTGAATCAAGCGAACTTTCACCTGAGACAGGGAAAAACCCCGTTCGCGGACACGCGATCCGATTCCTCACCGGCTGAGTTTCAAGCCGACGACGCCGAGGACGATCAAGGCGAACGACAGGAACCGCAACAGACCAGCGGGGTCTCCGAACCAGAGGATGCCGATCAGGAAGGTGCCCGCGGCGC
>JAAYVJ010000563.1 GCA_012517265.1 Planctomycetota bacterium
TGATCCGGCCGGACACTTATGTGGAAGCGAACCTGGCCCCGGCCCACAAGGGGGCCGCGGGAGCGTACAACAGCCTGATCGGCGACTTCGACGGCTCGCTCGGCTCCGGCGCGACCGGCTGGGTGCTCATCGACTCCGGCGATCCCGAGAAGGGCTTCAAGAGTTGGGACTGGTGGGGCCCGATCCGCGCCTCCGACAAGCACTGGCCGCACGGCAACAATCAGGAGACCTTCTCCAGCATCATCTGGGACCGCTGGCGTCTGAGCCGCCTCTACACCGCCGGCGGCGACGGCGGCTTCTTCTGGGACCTCACGAACAAGAGCGGCGAAGGCTTCACCGTCGTCGTGGAGGACTGCGTCGGCACGGGCCGGGCCTTCGGCGGCGGCGTCGCCTATCCGACGGTGCGGCCGGACGAGCCGAGCGTCTTTCGCCGATGCTATTTCCTGGCCCTCGACTGGGTCGGCGACACCGCGGCGGTTCTCGTGGGCGGGTGGGAGAAGACGATGCCGGACTATCCGCACGCGGTGTTCGAGGACTGCACCCTCGTGCACACGGACAACGCAGTGGCGATCTCCTACGCCGGCCATTGCACCCGGGCGAAGTTCGTCAACTGCCGCATGATCGTGCTGAACTTCACCCAGCCGGAGATGGGCGGCAAGTCGACGGGCATCCTCTGCACGCAGGGCCATTCGCCCACCGGCAGGCTGCACGTCGACCTGGAGGACTGCGTCCTGGCCGGCTACAGCGTCTTCACACCGGGCGACGACGGCAAGGCGGTCACGTACACGACCAAAGGCAGGACGCAGGCCTACGTGCAGTTCAAGCAGGACGTGCCGGAAGGCTTCGAGCGGCTGGGGCTCTGGCCCGCAGATCTGTTTGCGCAGATGGCTCCGCCGGCGATGGGCTCTGTCTTGGTCTCGCCAGCTTCGCGGCCCGTGCTGACGAAGCTGCCCATGGCCTTCGCCAAGGCGATGGAGAACACGCCGGTGGTGTTCAACGGCCGGCCGCTGCACGTGCTCAACCGCCGCGACGACACCAAGAACGGCACCGACGACTACACCAAGAGCATGTACCTTTATGTCGTGGACATGGCCACAGGGGAGGAACTGTGCCGCTTCGGGGAGGGGCACTCGTTCGCCAATGCCTTTGTGGACGGTTCGCAGCTCCACGTCTTCGCCAGCGAGGGGACCAATCGCGACTGGTTCGGGAGCCTCTATCATTTCTCGACGAGCGATCTGACGAAATGGACGCGTCGGCCCGCGATCGAAAGGGAGGGGGACGAGCACCTGTTCAACGCCTCCATCTGCCGGGACGAGAAGGGTTTCCTGATGGCCTACGAGTCGAACAAGCCGGTGCAGTTCTGCTTCAAGTTCGCCCGCTCGACGGATCTGTCTGCGTGGGAGAAGCTGCCAGGCCTGATCTTCACCGGCGTCAATCACGAGTACAGCGCCTGTCCCGTGATCCGGTACTTCAGCCCCTACTACTATGTCATCTATCTGCACGCGCCGATCCCTGCCCACAGCGGCTATGTCTCGTTCCTGGCCCGCTCGGCAGACCTGGCCACGTGGGAACTATCGCCCTTCAATCCGATCCTCGAAGCCGGTCCCGGCGAAGGGATCAACAACTCCGACGTGGACCTCTTCGAGTGGCAGGGCAAGACCTACCTCACGTACGCCACCGGCGACCAGGCCTCCTGGGGCGCGGTGCGCATGGCCCTCTACGACGGCCCGATGCAGGAATTCTTCGCTCGCCATTTCCCCACAGGAGTCCCGACGTTGAAGGCCGACGCCCGAACGGAGTGATTCGCCCGGCTCGGAGTGCCGGAGTCGAAGGAACATGAGCCGCGGACGCCCGCGGCGACGAGGCGCTCAGCCACGACAAGCCGGTGGTTTCACCGATGCATCAAAGCAAAAGGGGGCTTCGGGCCGGTCGCTGCTGCAGTGGATTGAGACATGTGACTTATGGGACTGTTTCTTCGGGGTTGGCGTTTCTTGTTGTCGCGGGAATATAAAGTGATTTTGATCGAATACTACACGAGAATGCTTGTAATTGGGCCGAAATGCGAGAGTTGTCAACTCTTTCCTACATTAGAAAATGACTCTCCTCTCTAGGTGAATGTCCTACTTCTGTAAAGCCGCCACCTCTTGTGGGCGATCCCAATTCTCACGTGCGTGTGTGTGGCACGACGGTCGCCGACGCGTTGGGCATCCAACCGGCGACATCTGCGCAGATGAAGGACTTGGGGGTGGAGAA
>JAAYVJ010000081.1 GCA_012517265.1 Planctomycetota bacterium
ACCTCCGCCGTGTTGTCGGTGGATCCGTCATCCACCACCAAAATCTCGCAGGGGCGGTATGTCTGCGCCAAGACCGAGTCGATCGCGCGGGTGACAACGCGCGCCCGGTTGAAGGTCGGAATGACCACCGACACGAGAGGACAAGACGATGCCTTGCCCCGAGAGCCATCTGGTTTCGTTCGATCCTGTGTCAACACCAGCCCTTCCGTTCCCCGGCCCAGGAGAGGGATTCCTCTTCGAATCAGCCGGCCTGGCCCGATCGGCCTCAACAAGGGACAAGCCCGCGTTTGATCCGTCTCAAGATCCCGGCCGCCCCGGGAAATGCCAGCTTGAATCGAATCCGCAACCAATCCCACCTCCATTCGCGGACGCGGGGAAAGTGTTCCAGCAGCCATCGGGCATTCTGATGGTCGCCCTTGGCGATCTGAATGTGTATCGCCGTGATCGCATGGACGGTCAGCCAGGTGGACAGGAATTCCCGATGCCGGTCCGGACAGTTGCGCCAGATCGGGTCGGGATCCGTGAAGACCGGCTCCAGCGGGTAGTGCGCCTTGCCGCTGGAGAGCCCCAGGCCCGAAGTGGCGGTATCGTACCACAACAACGGTTCTCGAATCCGGTACACCTTGTGATTCAGGACCACCTGGATCCACAGATATACGTCCTCTCCCAGCATACACCGCTGCTCGTAGTAGCCGCCGTACTTTCTGACGACTTCGGCCCGGGCCAAGAGGGCCGCCGGGCAAAACCCGCTGAGCACCCGGGGGATCCAATCTCCCGACAGGCCTGGTGACAACTCCCATACGCCGGTCTCGATTCCGTCCAAGTGCGAGGGGATCTTCCGGTCCATCGGCCCGAGGTAGATGCCCCCTGTGACGACCCCGACCTCCGGATGTCCATCCAGAGCCACGACGGTCTTTTCCAGAAACGTGGGCATCCAGACATCATCCGAATCGAGAAATCCCAGGTATGCCCCGGCGGCAACTCGAATCCCGTGGTTTCGGGCGGCGCCAGGCCCCCGGTTTTCCTGATACACGTATCGCACGGGCGGCCCGTAGGCGGTCACCACCTCCTTGGTGGCGTCCGAGGAACCATCGTCGACAACGATGATTTCGAAGTCGCGGTAGGTCTGTGTCAAGACGCTGTCGATCGCGCGAGACACGTAGTCGGCACGATTGTACGAGGGAATGATCACGCTGACGCGAGGTGCTTGCATAGGTTCAACGAACTCGGTCCGCCGTTCGGGGCGGATGGTTCACGGAACAGAAGGCTCCCGGCTCTCCGCCGATTTGCCGACGCGTCCCCGGCGACGGTTCCCGAGAGCCAGGCGGACGCGGCCCTCCAGCCAGCCCAGAGCGCCGGCGGTCACGACGATCTTGTCGACCAGGATTTTCGATGACCATTGTCCGAAGACAAGGCTCTTGAAGATGCTCCCGGCACATCGGACCGCGTGGATCGCGGTCTGTCCCAGGGACGAGACCGGCAGACCGTCCTTCACCGCGAGAGTCACGCCGTCCCGGCCTGCGAAGAAGAACCGCCTGAGAAACCATCGCAGCTTCATCCTCTCGGGCGGAACGATGTGGCCGACGACCGCCGCGGGCTCGTAGACGGCGATTCCGCCGCGAGCCCTGATTCGCTTGAGCAGATCGGATTCCTCTCCCGACATGAGAGACCGTCCGCACCGTCCCAGCGAGGTGTCAAATCCTCCCACGCGCTGCAGCCATTCCTTTCTCACCGAGAAATTCACGCCGAAGAGATCTCGGTCGATATTGACGATCGGCTGGTCTCCGTAATCCAGGCGAGACAGGAACATCTCGCATCTCTCGGAGAACCACGCCGGCGGATTCGAAGGGAACACCAGATAGCTCCTGCCTCCTACGACCGCAGCGGTGGCGTACTTCCGAAACGCCGCATCTATCGCCGACAACCACTGCGGGTCAGCCTTGATATCGTCGTCGATATAGGACACAACGTCCCCCGCAGCCTCCCGCATGGCTCGATTGCGGGCGTGGCTGAGGCCCTGATTCGATTCGAAGATGTATCGCAGACGCGGGCCCCAGATATGCGCGTAGCTTTCCACGATCTGCTTCGTTTCATCCCTGCTGTTGTTGTCGATGACCAGAATCTCGTACTCCAGGCCCGGCGGATAAACCATCTCACTGAGGCTCTGCAAAGCCACTGCCAGCCTCGCAGCGTTGTTGTACGTGCAGATGGCGACGCTGATCACGATCCGGTCTCCTCAACCTCGATCCTTCGGCCGCGGCGACTCAGGCTCGTCTCATCCCGAGATGGCCGGCTCTCTTGAGAATCCGCTTGCACCGTCGATGCAGGCCGGGAGCATGGGCCCGCAGCGCGGTGGCCATCAGTCTCCTGACCGGCGTCGATAGACCGGGGCGGACCTCCCGGAGGCACTCGCTCACGCATTGACGCGCCTTGTCATATCGGCCCTGGTCGCAATACTCCCAGGCGAGCCGGCAGTAAGCGTCGCACAGGGAGAGTCGAGCCTTGCTCCGATGCTCTCGTGGAACCACGCAGCACAAACGCCGAAGCGTGTCCACCGCAATCCTCAGTTTGGCCGCCTGATCTTGGGCCGAGTAGACGCCGCCGGGATGCTGTCTGTACACGCCCATGGGCTCATCGATATAGCCGATGTCGCCGTGCTGGGCATGCAGAATGTGATGAGTCCAGTCCGCCACAGGGGCCAGGAAAAACCACGGCGGATGCCCGACGAGCAATCCCTTGCGATACATGGGTGAACAGGCACCGATGAAATTGGACTCCAACAGATCGGCCAACGCGTACGTATCCTGCACCGCGGCCGGACGGAAGACCACCGGGTCGCGGCTTCCATCCTCCCAGACCATCGAGACCGGGTGGAAGCACATCGCGCAATCCGGACGACTGTCGAGAAGGTCCGCCTGCCGCTGGAGTTTGTCGGGGCTCACCCAGTAGTCGTCTCCGTCCATCGGAGCGACGTACTGCCCCCGGCAGGCGTTGTAGGCCCGCACCAGCGTTCGGAAACCACCGATGTTGTGCCGATTCAACAAGACGCGGATGCGATCCGAAGCCTTGTCCCAGTACCTGCGAATCACGTCTCGAGTTCCATCGGTCGAACAGTCTTCCACGATCACCAACTCGCAGGGGAAGTCGGTCTTCTGAATCAGGAACCCCTCGATCGCCTGCCCGATGAAACGTTCGTGGTTGTATGCGGTGATGGCCGCGCTGACTTTCACGACTGGGCTCTCCCGCCCGCCTCGCGTCGACATCCGGACGCCGCCGGTTCAGTTCACCGAGGCCGGGTCGCAACCGTCGAGCAGCCGGCGGAGTTCCTGATGGTGCGCTGCCGCCAGGCGGAGAAGGCGGCAGATCATCGATATCGATTCCGACGAAACACCGGAGCCGGTCGGCAGACACATTACCCGCCGCGTCAGAGCCTCCGTGTGAGGCAATCCCCGATACGCGCCGGGAGATTCCGAACGATATGGCTCCATGCGATGGCATCCCGGGTGGAAATAACGCCGAGCCATCACGTTCTCTGCGGCCAGGATCCGCACGAAATCATCCCGCGACAGTTCAAGACGCTCCTCATCGACCGTCACGGCGACGTACTGATAGTTGCTGCGATCCGCTTCATCATAAGCGACGACATCCAGCCCGGCCGCACCGGCCAGTTCCCGCCGGTACTGCTCGTAGTTGCGTCGATTGATTTCGATGAACTCATCGAGGCTCTCCAGCGACGTCACCCCCATGGCCGCCGAGACTTCGTTCATCTTGCCATTGGTGCCGAGGCTGACCACGCAATCACAGCCGGCGAACCCGAAGTTCCGCATCTGTTCCAGGCGAACCGCAAGATCCGAATCGTTCGTGACGACCGCCCCGCCCTCGAATGCGTTGACGAACTTCGTCGCATGGAAGCTGAACACCTCGGCATCCCCGAACGAACCGACCATCCGGCCTCGCCGCGAACAGGCGAACGCATGCGCCGCGTCGAACAGCAGGCCGATCCGGCGGCTCCGAGCGATCATCTCCAGAGATTCCACGTCGCAGGGGCGGCCCCACACGTGCACTCCCAGGATGCCCGTCGTGCGGGACGTGATCAGGGCTTCCACCTTCGCCGGATCGATATTGTGCGTCCGAGGATCGATGTCGCAGAACACCGGTGTGATCCCCAGCCATCGCAGCGCGTGTACCGTGGCGACGAACGTAAAGGAAGGCACGATCACCTCGCCGCTCCAGCCCATCGCGCGGACGGCGATCTCGATGGCCGCCGTGCCGTTGCACATCGCGATACAGTGTCGCACTCCCGCGATCTGCGCCACGCGTCGTTCGAATTCCCGGACGTAGACGCCGCCGTTCGTGAGCCACCGCCGATCGAGAACATCCTGGATCCGCTCCATCAGCCGATCGCGACA
>JAAYVJ010000564.1 GCA_012517265.1 Planctomycetota bacterium
AACCCCCTCGCGATCCAGCGTCGAGCCGTAGACCGCGCCCCACGTCTTGCCCGCCTCGAACTCCTGGTCCGCCGCCCAAACGTTGCCGAACTTGTCCTTGTACGAATCAGACGCCCCACAATCGACCCGAAGAACGAACTTGTTGCCCGATCCCGCGGGCGTCTTGAAGATGTGCTGGGCGAAGAGGTAGAGATTGTTGGCCCACTCGGTGCCGTCGTGCGCGTTGGAGTCGACGTGCCAGACGTGCGGGACGTCCTTCTCCTTGAGGTAGCTGTGGACGCCCTGGCTGATGCGGATCAGGCCGTCCTTGTTGCCGCAGCCGAGCCAGAGCAGCTTGAGCTTCTCCCTCGCGGCCGCCGGATCGGGCACCAGTTCGGCAGGAGGCTTCGTGTTGGGGGCCGAGGAGAACCCGCCAACCCAGGCGAACACGTCGAGGTGGCCGAGGCCGAAGTTCAAGGACTGCCCGCCGCCCATCGAGAGTCCCGCCAGGGCCCTGTTTTCGCGGTCCGTGTACACGGAGTACTTGCTCTCGATGGCCGGGATCACGTCCTTGAGCAGATCGTTCTCGAAATTGGCGAAAGCCGGAGCGGCCGCGTAGATGTTCCCCTCGGGACGGTCGTTGACCTGGGCCCGGCCGTTCGGCATGACCACGACCATGGGCACGATCTTGCCTTCGGCCAGCAGATTGTCGAGGATGTTCTCCGGGTGACAGAGTCGCTGCCACTCGCGTTCGTCCCCGCCGATGCCGTGCAGGAGGTAGAGCACGGGGTACTTGCGATCGGTGGAGTAGGCCGGCGGCGTGTAGACGAGCATCTTGCGGCGTGTGCCGACCGTCTTGGAGTCATACTCGACCATCGTCAGCTCGCCGTGAGGGACGTTCTCGCGTTTGGCGTTGAACCCCGCCGGAGGGTCGTCGAAGGCGGGCTTGTCGTCCGGACCCAGTTCGATCGGGCCGCCGAATCCTCCTCTTCCGCCCCCTCTGCGGGCGGCCGGCTGCGCCTCGGGCGCCCCTGAAGCAGTCTTGATCACGGCGAAGAAAGCCTCCTTGGGCTGGTAGTTGCGATCGAACAGCAGCGGCGAGCCCCCGATCCAAGAGGTCTTGTCGTAGACGCCCCAGAACGTGACGCGGCTGACGTCCTTCCTGTGCTTGACCAGAATCGAAAAAATTTCGGCGTATTTGTCGGCCAGTTTCTTCTGGGTTTCCGCCGTGGCGGCGTTCGAATCGCTCGTGCTCTCCCGATTGACCTGGCTGACGTCCGCGCCGCGAGGCCCGCGCGTCTGCGTCTTGATGTCGAGTTCCGTCACCATGACCTTGACGCCGGTGGCGGCCAGGGTCGTGATGGCGTAGTCGAGGGTCTCGGGATTGGGGTACGTCAGACCGCCGTGCAGTTGAATGCCGACGCCGTCGATCCGCAGTCCCTTGGACTTGAGGTGCTTGACGATGGCGGCCGCCGCGTCGGCCTTGGCCCTGGACGTGTCCAGGTTGTAATCGTTGTAGTACAGTTCGGCGTCGGGGTCGGCCTCGTGGGCCCACTGAAAGGCCTTTTCGATGAAGTCGTACTTCTTCTCCTCGGAGCCTTCGCCGATGATCTTCACCCACGGGCTGTTCTGCCGCAGCCGGCCGCTGTCTTCGAGCGCCTCATTCACCACATCCCAGCCCTTGATGCGGCCCTTGTACCGGCCGACCACGGTCAGGATGTGGTCCTTCATGCGGTCCAGAAGCGCGTCGCGGGTGATCGTCCCTCCGGCGTCGTCCTGGAACACCCATCGAGGAGTCTGGGCGTGCCAGACGAGCGTGTGGCCGATCGCGACCATCTGGTTCTTCTCGCAGAAGGCGACGAAGCTGTCGGCCGGCCCCCAGTTGTACTGGTTGAGCTGGGGATGGACGAGCTGCCACTTCAGATCGTTCTCCGGCGTGGCCGTGTTGAAGTGCTTCTCCGCGATCGCCGCCGCATTCGGATCCTGACCGCTGACCAGCGAACGGTTCAAGGCCCCGCCGATCAGGAAATCGTTCTTGAACACGTCCTTCAGCGCCGGCACACCCTGCCCGGCCAGGCATGAAACCGCGCCACCTGCCAGAATCGCCCCGCACATCATCAAGATTGTCTGTTTCACTCTCACTGCATGCTCCTTTACGCGTCTTTTTTCCCTTTTCGCACGGGCCTGCATGTCGCGCCCCTTCCAGCGACCATCGCCGGCCTGCTGGATCAGCCGGGCGATGGCGATGTTCATTCCGGCAATGCGGCGACGTGGTCCAGGCCGATCATCTCCGAATGGCCGAATTCCTTGTTGACGCCCTTGTTCTTGAGAGAAACGCCGGATTCCTTCTCGACTCTATACCAGAACAACAAGGCGCCGACAACCGTCGGGATCAACAACTCACTACTCGGCCAGGATTTCGATGCCGCAGATCTGCGGATTCTCGATGTTGGGCGTGAAGCCGATCACCAACTGTCCGTTCTCCACAGGCACGCCCTTGTACTCCTTCACCAGCGGCTTGAGGAAGCCCACGGTCTTGAACAAAT
>JAAYVJ010000082.1 GCA_012517265.1 Planctomycetota bacterium
CAGTTGGTGATCGGCTTCACGCCCAACATCGAGAATCCGCAGATCTGCGGCATCGAAATCCTGGCCGAGTGACGAGCAGTTCTGGGGCTGTGGATTGCGCCACGCGATTCGGCAGGCATGACCGGGCGAGTCGGCCGGTCCCCCATTCAGATCTCCGGTCTTGGGGATGATGTCCCCGAGGCCGGAGATCTGCTGTTTTGAGGCCGGGCAAGAGCGGAGAGGACACCGTTGACAGCATTCCCTCCGGCGGTATCGTGTGGGGCAAAGGTGCATGCAGAAGGAGTCAGGAAATGCTCAAGCACGACCGCACCGTTCCATTGTTCCTGCTGGTGGGCGCCGGGGCGACGGTTGCCGCGGCGGGGCTGTTGGCGTGGTCTCTCGTGGGCAGGCGGATCGATCCCCAGGTGGTGCTGGAATCGTTGGCTCTCGCGGGAGAGCCAGGGAAGCCGGCGATCGAGTATCCGCTGGATGGCACTCTGTTTCCGCCGGAGATTCCCGCCCCGACCTTCCGCTGGAGGGATGAGGGAAGCCGGTCCGATCTGTGGCTGGTTTCGATTGATTTCGCCGACGGCGGCGAACGCATCGATTCGTTCGTCGACCGTTGCGACTGGCGGCCCCGGGACTCCGTGTGGGATCGGTTCAAGAAGCGATCGCTGGACAGGCAGGCGACGGTGACCCTCGTGGGCATTCGTCGCAAGGAGCCGTCGCAGATCCTCTCGGTCGGGCGTGTGACGATCGGGACTTCCTCGGACCCGGTGGGGGCGCCGTTGTTCTATCGCGAGGTGAACCTCCCCTTTGCGGACGCCGTGAAGGATCCGTCCACCATCCGGTGGCGGTTCGGAGCGGTTTCGTCCAAGGACCGCCCGCCAGTGGTGCTGGAGAACCTGCCGGTGTGCGGGAACTGCCATTCCTTCTCCGCCGACGGCGCGGTTCTGGGGATGGACGTCGACTATGCCAACGACAAGGGCTCCTACGCGATCGCCCCGGTCGGCGCGTCCATGACTCTCGACGGCCATGCGATCATCACCTGGAGCGACTACAAGAGGAACGAAGGCGATACGACCTTCGGCCTGCTCT
Organism: Planctomycetota bacterium; assembly: GCA_012517265.1. Taxonomy (GTDB): domain Bacteria; phylum Planctomycetota; class Phycisphaerae; order Sedimentisphaerales; family Anaerobacaceae; genus PLanc-01. The sequence continues at coordinate 1,078 of JAAYVJ010000082.1, forward strand.
CACAGGTCTCGCCCGACGGGCGGTTCGTCGTGAGCACCGTCAAGGACGAATCGGTCTTCGTTCCGAGATCGGACCTGGATTTCTCGCAGTTGTTCTTTCCGGTGAAGGGGATTCTCTGCGTTTACGACCGCCAGACCGGCGGTTTCCGGTCTTTGCCGGGGGCCGACGATCCCAACCGGGTCCAGAGCAATCCGACGTGGAGCCCCGATGGGAAGTACATCGTCTTCGCCGCGACGGGGGCGCACAGGCTGCGGTATCGCAGCGGCTCGCGAACTGTGCTGCTCAATCCCGCCGACTGCCGCGAGTTCCTGGAAGAGAAGAAGCCGTTCAAGTTCGATCTCTACAGGATTCCTTTCAATGGAGGGCAGGGGGGCAAGGCCGAGCCGTTGGCCGGCGCCTCCCTCAACGGCAAGAGCAACTTCTTTCCGAAGTACTCCCCCGACGGCAGGTGGATCGTGTTCTGCCGGGCCGAGAACTACATGCTGCTCCAGCCGGACAGCGAGTTGTACATCATCCCCGCCGAGGGCGGCGAAGCGCGGAAGCTGCGCGCCAACACGAAGCGGATGAACTCCTGGCACAGCTTCTCCCCCAACGGGAAATGGCTGGTCTTCTCGGGCAAGCCGGACTCACCTTTCACCCGGCTCTATCTGACTCACATCGACGAGCAGGGCGAGAGCACTCCGGCGGTCGTCCTGGATCATCTGACCGCCCCGGACCGGGCCGCGAACATCCCGGAGTTTGTGAACGCCGGGCCGGACGCCATCCGGCAAATCCAGGAGCGGTTCATCGACGACGTCTCGTACACCCGTGCCGCATGGGAGTGTTTCAAGTCGAATGACTACGTGGACGCGGAGCGGCAGGCCCGAAAGGCGTTGGCGATGAACCCGAGCAACTGGGACGCACTGCGCTGTCTGGGGTTGTCTTTGTTCGGACGCGATCAGTACGACGAAGCCATCCGATATCTGTCGGAGGCAGCGAAGGCGAACCCCGGCGAGGGCAAGATCCAGGTCGACCTGGGAGCGGTTCTGATCTCCATGGACAGGCTGGACGAGGCCGTCAGTCACCTACGCAAGGCTCTGGAACTCACGCCGGACAGCGCTGAGGCATACTCGAATCTCGCCGTCGCGGCGTTTCACCGAGGGGACAAGCAGGAAGCGATGAGGTGCTGGCTGCGGACGGTGGAACTCAACCCCAATGACTACGCCGCCCACCACAACCTCGCCTTGGCGCTGGACGAGCAAGGCAGTCGGGATAGGGCCATCGAGCATTATCGCAAAGCCGCACAACTGAAGCCTGACGATTGCCTGTCGCAGGCCCAGTTGGGGATCGCGCTCTGCGCCCAGGGGGCGACTCAGGAGGGACTGACGCATCTGGCCGACGCGGTGAATCTGGACCCAGCGAACGTCGCCGTGCGATACAGGCTGGCGACCACTCTGACCGGCTTGAAGCAGTACGACCAGTCCACGCCGCAACTTCTGCGTATCCTGCGACAGGACCCGCACAACGTGGACGCGATGCTGACCCTGGCGACCAACTACGCTGAGACCGCCCAGGCGGACAGAGCCATTCACCATTTGGAGCAGGCGTTTGAGGTCGCCAACGCCGCCGGGAACCGGAGGCTGGCCGAGCAGATCGCGGGGCGAATCGAGGTCCTTCGGCAGCATCCTTCCTTGAAGAACCAGGGCGATCCTGGTAGATAGTGGGCGGACGCCGGTCCGTTGTAATCGGCAAGAGTCAGGGGTTTCTTCGATATGGGAGGATCGTCCCGGATCATGTTCACTTCGCGCACGCAGGGTATTGTTCTATTGTCCTTGTTCTGCACTCTCCCTCTCCTGGCCGCCAATCCGATCATGCCAGGCGCGGATCCCCATGCGATCGTGCTGGGCGAGACGGTCTGGATCTACCCCACGTGGAGCGACGGCAGGGGGGAACGCTTCTTCGCCTTCTCCTCTACGGACATGGCGGTTTGGCAGCGTCACGGCCCGGTGCTGGATCTCAAGGACGTGGCCTGGATCGGCGACGACGGGCAGACGCGGCACCAGGCCTGGGCGCCCGCCCTGCTGATCCGGGATGGGAAGTACTATTTCTACTATTCCGTCGGGCCGCAGAACCCGACGCCTTCTCGAATCGGGGTTGCGGTCGGCGATTCACCGGCAGGTCCCTTTCAGGACTCCGGCAAACCGCTGCTGACGGGCGGCGACGGTTTCGAGGCGATCGATCCCATGGCGTTCGCCGATCCCAAGTCGGGAACGACCTATTTATACGCGGGCGGCAGCGCGGGGGCGAAGCTGCGCGTCTTCGAACTGAATCCGGACCTGACGAGCATCGCGAGTGAGATCCCCGTCGAGACTCCTCCGCAGTTCACCGAGGGGGTCTTCATGCACTATCGCGAGGGGCGGTACTACCTCTCGTACAGCCACGGCAGTTGGCGGCACTCGTCCTACTCCGTCCACTACGCCACGGCCGACTCGCCCACGGGGCCCTGGACCTACCGCGGCGCGATCCTCACCAGCGACGCGACGCACAAAGGGCCGGGACATCACTCCTTCATCCACGTTCCGGCCTCGGACCAGTGGCGGATCGTCTATCATCGGTGGGAGAACCAGACGGGCGACGGCCCTTATCGCGGCTCGCGCCAGATCTGCATCGACAAGGTCGAGTACGACGCCGACGGCCTCATCCGCCCGATCGTGATGACGGGGCAAGAGGAGCAGGCAGCCGGGACGTTCACCAATCCGATCAATCCCGGCGCGGACCCGTGGATGGCGTACTATCAAGGCAACTACTATCTCACCACCACGCAGGGCAACTGCATCCGAATGTGGAAGGCGCCGACGCTGGGACAACTGAAGACCACTCCCGGCGTCGTGGTCTGGCGGGACGACGACCCCAGTCGCTCGCATGGCATCTGGGCGCCCGAGTTCCACTTCATCCAGGGCCGCTGGTACCTGTACTACACGGCGATGGCGGCCACCAAGGTGGACTCGACCCATCGCATGCACGCGCTGGAGAGCGAGGGCTCCGACCCCCTCGGTCCATACCACTATAAAGGCCGGCTCTTCGACCCGACCAACGACTTCTACGCCATCGACGGCTCGGTCTTCCGGCACCCCGGCGATGGAGCCTGGTACTTCCTCTGGGCTGCGCAGCCGGGCCACCGCATCCGAATCGCGAAGATGGCCAATCCGTGGACTTTGGAGGGGCCCAGCGTGCAGTTGGAGGCCTCGGGGTTCGGGTGCCAGGAGGTTCGCGAAGGACCTGTCGTTCTGCACCGTAACGGCAGGCTCTTCCTGACCTACTCGGCCTGCGACACCGGCAAGCCCGACTACAAGATCGGCATGCTCGTCGCCGACGAACTGGCGAACGTCATGGACCCCAATTCCTGGGCGCAGCATCCCGAGCCGGTCTTCGAACGCAACGACGAGGCGGGCGTGTATGGGCCCGGTCACCACGGTTTCTTCCGGTCGCCCGACGGAACGGAGGATTGGATCGTGTACCACGGCAAGACCTCTTCGGAGTACACCTACGCCGGGCGGACCACGCGGGCTCAGAGGTTCACCTGGAACGCCGACGGCACACCCAATTTCGGCAAGCCGCTGCCGCTGGACACGGTCCTGGCGGAGCCTTCAAGCGACAAGAAGGAGACGCCGGCCGGCATGACGCTGGAGTATGAGAACCCCGTCTGGGACGGCTATCTGGCCGATCCCCAGGTCCTCAAGACCGGCAGCGGGTACTACGCCTACGGGACCGGTCCCGAGTACCAGGGCCGCCAGTTCCCCGTGCTCCACTCGAAGGACTTCGCACGGTGGGAATTCGTGGGCAACGCGCTGGAGACACTGGCAGACCCGAAGGTGAAGGCCTATTGGGCGCCGGAGGTCGCGGAGAAAGACGGCAGGTTCTACCTCTACTATGCCGGCGAGTACCAGATGCGCGTGGCGGTCGCGGACCATCCGGCCGGTCCGTTCAAGGACACCGGACGCATTCTGTTCCCGGACGAACCTTTCTCGATCGACGGCCATCCCTACCGCGATCCGAGGAGCGGCAAGTGGTACCTGTTCTTCGCGAAGGACTTTCTGGACCAGCGGGTGGGCACGGCCCTGGCGGTGGCGGAACTATCCGACGACATGACATCGACTGTCGGCTCGGTGAAGACCGTCTTGCGGGCCGTCGGCGACTGGCAGATCTACGAACGCAACCGCACGATGTACGGCCGGGTCTTCGACGCGTGGCACACGGTCGAGGCTCCCTTCGTGGTTCTGCACGAAGGCCGATACCATTGCTTCTACTCCGGGGGCAACTGGCAGACGCCGGGCTATGGCGTGGGTTGTGCGGTTTCGGATCAGGTGATGGGTCCCTACACTGACCAGGCCGATCTCGAAGGCGCCAGCGTGCTCAAGAGCATCCCAGGCAAGCTGATCGGCCCGGGGCACAACAGCGTGGTGCTCGGCCCCGACGATCGCACGTACTTCATCGTCTATCATTCGTGGAATCCGCAGCGAACCAGGCGTCAGATGTGCCTGGACCCGATCGAATGGACGCCGCAAGGCCCTCGGCCGGTGGACCCCTCGCGAGGCAAACGCGTGGTCCATCTGCCGGTCGGCGCTCAGGCGACGAACTAGGCGGGATCGTCAGTTCTCGACCCCGAACTCCAGTTCATTCGCCCAGTGCGTGGACCAGTCGTTGTGGAATGTCAGCGGGTTGTCCTTCGAGACGCTTCGCCCCACGGCCAGCTCGTAGGCGGCCGGGCCGTTGTTGACTCGATAGGAGAACTTGATCGTCCGGCCGGCGTCGAGCCGCTGCTTGACGAGCGGCATCTCGCTCCAGGGGATCGCGCACTCGAAGATCCGATCGTTACCGTCGCCGCGAACGACGAGCGAGCCGCTCTTGATCGGTCCGCCGTCCGTCGGCGCCTTGGGTTGGCGAGGGTAGAAGTGCTTGCGCGGCGAGCCAGGCTTGAGCAGGCACACGATTTCCGTGCCGCCGCCGTACTGACCCGCCACCGGATTGAGGGCGAATTCGTAGTCAGTGTCCATGTAGCACATGAACTTCGGCATCGTCCCGGCCGGATGCGTCAACATGGGCTTTTCCTCCGGCGGCGTCACGTTGAACGCGATCTGGATATTGAACCTGCCGTTGCCGGAGGGCAGGTCGGGGTCCCGGCGATAGGAGAACCGCCGAACGCCCGTCGGCCACGCGAGTTCCTTGCCCTGGTCGGTCACTTTCTCAGGGTAGAAGTAGCTGTCGTCGTCGCGCGTCTCGAAGCGGATCATCCCTTCGCCCTTGCCGCTGACGCGGGCCGCGAAGTAGAAATGATCCCGGTCGCAGGCGAGCCATGCGGTCGCGGCGCCCGGGCCGCGCGATTCCTCCACCTTCTGGAACGGCAGATAGGCGGCCTCCGTCATGCTTCGTCCGATCCGTTGCCTGTCGTCGACCGGCTGGGGGATCGCGCCTTGCCAGTCCTCCAGGACTCCGTCGACCGTGATGGTCCGTCGCGCGATCGAGTTGACTCGCATCAACTCGCGATGTTCCGCCTTGCCGTCGGGCCCTGCGTCGAAGACGACGGACAGAGGATAGCCGTTGTTTGCCGCGGCCCGACCCCCGGCGATTTGCAGCGCGATCTGCCGGGTCTGGTTGGCTTCGAGATGAATGTCGCCGGCGGGGGCCTGGAGTTGGAGATCGCCCAGTTGGGCGGTCAGTCTCCCCTCGACGGGCCGATTGAGCACGTTGGTCAGCCGCAGCTCGATGGCAGGCTTGCTCTCGATTGGAGCGGTCATGTCGCCGGCCACAATCTCCACGGGAGCGTATCCTTCGATGCGAGCCTCTGTCAGTCTGCTCTTCAGTCTTGCGAAGGCCCCCTTGCTGCCGTCGGTCCTCAGGAAGTAGCCCAGGCCGTTGAGCGGAACGACGATCTTGCCCTCTTGCGAAGGCATCGGATTGCCGTAGAAATCCAGCAACCTGAACGCTCCGCCGTCGTCGCGGATCGTCAGCCTGGCGTCCTCCTCCACGCGGACCGAGCGAAAGAGCGACCGGTTCTTGTCGTAGGCGCCGCCGAGATCGCCCACGACCACGATCGTCCCGTCGTCTTCGCTGTCGATCCCATCGAAGATCAGGACCCACGGCAGGCCGTTCTTGAACAGTAGTTCCCTGAACGCTCTTTGTCCGATGAATTTCTGGACGGCCGCTACGCCCGCCGCTGGGGTCCACGCCTGCACGACCGCGGCCTCCCGGCCATCGACGCGATGCTTCTGCGATTCGTACACGTTTCCGTGGTAGATCCCGGCCGTGCGGCTCTGGCCCATGGCCCGCATCGTCGCGATCACGGCGGCGATGCGGTCTTCCGAGTTGGCGACCCAGCTTTCGGTGTCCCAGACCCGTACCGGGCCGTACTCGCTCCGGCGACGGACCCACTTCGGTTCGAGTGCCGGGTCGGCCGCCAGCGGCTGGTAGTGGATGCTCACGAAGTCCAGGATCGGAAGGAAAGTGTCCCGTCCGTCGCAGAAGAGCTTGTCTCGCGTGTTGGACGAGGAGCACGCGCCGCCGATCAGCACCTGCACGCCGGCCTCTGTTCTGGCGTCCAGCACCGCCTGCGCCATGTGAAGGTAGATCTCGCGGAATCGCAGGCAATCGGCGCCCCAGCCGGAGATGGAGACCCCTTCCCACGGCTCGTTCCACAGTTCGACCGCGTTGATCGGCCCCTTCGGCCAGCCGTATTGGATGAGGACGTCCTTCAGGTATCGCTCGAACTCCGGATCGAAGGACGGCAGCCACGCCAGATCCTCTTTGACTCCCTGCTTCATGGAGCCGTCGTCATTGAGCCAGGGCCGGCCTCTCCCCAGCGGCTGCCGCTCGCGGGGCGTATTGCCGCAGCCGACGGTCAGCAGGAGCGTCAGATCGTTCTCCATCGCCCAATCGACGTGGGCGTTCTCGATCGAGCCGTACCCGCCTTCAGTGCGGGCTCCCTTCACGCCCAGTCGTTTGAACAGACGATACACCTCCGGGCTCATCTCGTGCGGCCAGGGCAGGTCCAGGGCATAGGTCGGGAACTGCACTCGTCCCGGGTCCGCCTGGGGAACGCGCACGCAGGTCGCGACGAACGCCTTGCCCCGGCTGCCCAGGTCCAGCACCAGCCCATAAGCGCCGAATGTCTGGGGGATTCGCGGTGCCACGCGGACTGTGCCGGCGCCTCGAACGGGCGCATTGACGTCGACGGCTATCGTGTTCACGTCCGCGATTTTGAAGACCTGCGGTTTCCAGACGTCGCCCGGCCGGCCTCGCGTGCCGTAGTGGGCCACGTGAATCCTGCCGGGCCCTTGGATGGGCTCCTGCCCTTGGTTCTCGATTCGAAAGGTGAACGTGGCTTCGTCGCCCGGCCAGAGCACGTTCGCCGGCACGCTGCACGCGATCTGGTATGCTGTCCAGCCTTGGGCTCTCGCGCCCTCCAGTGAGAACACGGTGTCGAAGTCCTCCATCTGTTGTCCGGTCACCATCTGGGCGGAGGTCGAGGATCTCAACGTTGTGATGATCAGAAGTATGGTGAGAGTGAGGCTCCACCCTCGGGCGCGGCGATTGGCTTGTGCGAGACGCATGGCAGTACTCCTTTTGAACCAAAGCGATCTACAAGCCGCCATCAGAACGGTTGGACGGGGATGTGGCAAGAGCCAATTGCGTGCCGAGGCGCAATCGGCCGGCCGTGGTCAGACGCGTTTGCGGGCTGCGATTCGTTCAATCGCCTCGTCGAGAGTCGTCGCCAGGTTCGGCCATTCCCATCGACGCAACCGGGTCCTCAACGATTCGGCGGCGTCCAACAGAGAGCCCGTCTGTTCCAGACGCGAGGCCAGAGCGGTCAGTCTGCTCGCGAGGTCCTCCGCGGTGCCGTCGTAGAGATAATCGTCTTGTGCATCGTTGTTCGGAGAGGCGAAGACCTCGGGGTACGCCAGACGGCGGGGGACCAGCGGATATGCCCCGGCCAGCGATGCCTCCACCGCGCTGATGCCGAAGAACTCGTGCGTTGCGGTCGAGACGAACACGTCGGCTTCCAGCAGGGCGGCTTCGTAGTCGGCTCGTTCCCGTTGGTAGCCCCAGCGGTCGATGTGGTCGGCGAATCGCGTCCCGGCTTGGGCGAAGACCTCCGGAACCTCCCGAAACTGTTCGCCGACGACGCTGATTCGAAAGGGGACGTCTCGATCTTCGAGCATCGCGAGGGCTGCGAAGAAGTCCTGAGGGTTCTTGTCGTGCTCCCATCTCGCGGCCCACAGGATTCGCAAGGGGCCCGGGGTTCGGGTCTGCCGGGGCGGCGAGGGAGCGACGCCCGGCGGATGAACCTCGGACTTCTCCCGAATCTGGCCGACGGCTTCGAAGGGCTGATGGTCGGGCATGCGGCGCAGCAGCGAGCCCAGGGCGTCCAGGAACGAATCGCGATGAAAGGCGGAGTTGAACCAGACCGCGTCGGCGGCCAGGGCGGTGGTCAGATTCGTCAGGGCGAATTGATAGTCCCGCTCGCTTTCGCGCCGAACCGGGTAGGTCAGTTGGTTCTCGTGGAAGTAGACGACCGCCGGCAGGTCGCGAATGCAGCGAGGGGCCAGGCCGAGAAACTCGGCCAGGTTCATCATGTCCGAGCACAACAGCAGGTCCCAGCGAGCGCCCTCCGAGAGCATCCGCTTGACCTGTTGGGCGAAGGTGACCGCTGCGTGCCGCATTCGCCATTTCCATTTGAAGGCCGGCAGGGACAGGACGGACCAGGAATGCCGCCCGGCCTGGGACCATCCGTCCAGAAAGGCCCTGTGGCTGCCGCCGTAGTAGGGCTCCAGTGCCAGAATTCGCATCAGTGCATCACCCGGTCGCGCTCGATCTGGGGCCGGAGCTATGCCGGGCCTCTTCTCGTTCGAGGTCTCCGGTTCCGGCCACGATGCGATCCAGTGTAGCAGGCCGCCGGCGGAACGCAAGCCGCTCCGGCGCCTAGTCGAAGGCGTACCAGGAGACTCCCAGCAGTTTCCACACTTGAGAGAACTGATCGATCAACTTCTGTTTCTCGGTCTCGCTGACGGTGTAGAAATGGCGATTGTATTTTTCCGACCAGAAGTGGTACACCGGCTTGCTGCCGACCACCGCTCGATCGGGGGGGTAGGCATAGAACGCAATTCCCTCGAAGGTCCAGACCTTCGACGACTCGCGGATCAGTTTGTCCTTCTCGGCCTCGTCGATCGTGTAGAAATGCGTGCCCAGCGTGTCGGACCAGAACCGGTAGACCGGGGCCAGGGCCGAATCGCTTCCCGCCGAACTCTGGGTGGTGAGCAATTCGAAGGCCAGATCCCAGGCCGTGCCGGTGGGATTCTCGATTTGGACGCCGGAGAGCCAGCGGCTGCCCTCGGTGGGCGGCCAGGCGCTTGTCGCGGTGCTCGGGGGCGTGACCGCCGAGATTTGAACTGCGCCTCGCCCGGAGGACAGCGGCCGGGTGGTCCAGCCCCACGGATTGGCGGGCGTTGAGGTCGTCGCATCGTAGAGGACTGCGATGCTCAGCCAGTAGGTTGCGGGGATCACTGCGTTGTTCTTGTCCGTGGCCAACGTCGGGTTGAACCACTGGTCCTGCGAGAGCATGCAGGTGAACTGGAAACAGGAGTCGTCCCCCAACCTTCGTGGATCGTTGTGGTAGCCGGCCAGGCTCCACGTCCAGTTGGTGCAGAGCTTCTCCCAGACGATCTTGTCGGGATGGCCCGTGCCGCCGTCGGTCCACATCGTGATGTGGAAGCCCAGGGGCAGTTCCGGCGGGAGCATGGCCTGGGTCCAGCCGTCGAATGCGCCCCACCACTGGATGCCGGTGACGGGCCGATCGTCGTCGTGCCGCCAGTCATCGGCGAGGATCCGATGGAGATTCAGGTCCGATCGCTCGTTCCACCCATTGAAGATGAACGGGGTCGCCGCGTCAAATCGCTGAGGTGTCTGGCTCCACTTGAGGCCACCTTTGCCGGAATTGGTTTGGGGTTCGAACTGCTCGGCCATCGTGACGCGGTAGTCCTCAACCTCGCCGTCGGTGGCCAGTCCCTGCCACGACAGCAGACCGCGCGTATTGAACCGGAATCTCACGTACGTCGATCCCATTGCCGCCGTCGTAGGGACGGTGAACGACAGCCTGTTCACCCCTGGTGCCAGCAACTGATCCGCGAAGATCTGCTCTCGCGTGTCCGCGAAGTCCCCATCCTGGTTGAAATCCATCCAGGCGTTGAGGTAGCCGGTCGTCGAGGCGGTCACCTCGATCGTCGCCACGGAGCCGGGCAGCAGAGCCGAGGTGAACACGACTCCGTCCTCATCGTCGCTGCCCTGGACGTCGTCACCCTGCGCCGTCGTGTCCGGCTTGCCGTCCGTTTCCACGTCACAGGTCTTGCCCAGGTACACGCCGCTGACCTTCGTGTGCCTGGCGCCGTTGCCGGCCGTGAGGGTCTTGTACGTGTTGGGGGCGTCGCCGAAGTCCATTCCGCTGCTGCCTTGAGTGCAGGCGTCACAGGAGGTTCCGGATCCCAGCCACTCCAGGGGTGCCGGGCACTCGTCCTCGTAGGTGGTGGTGCACTCGCCGGTCTGGCGATTGCAGCAGGCGCCGGGCTTGGCCCGGCATTCGTGCATCGCGCCGCGGAACATGTAGGCGTTTCGCCCGCGGATGTCGATCGAGATCCACTCGGGGTTGTACTCCTTGATGATGTGACTGTAGATCGGCTCGACGGTCCCGATGTACCAGCCGTCGACAAGGTACACGCGCCGGGACGCCATGTACCGGGTCTCCTTGTCGCTGGTGCCCGCGTCGCTGGGCAGCGGCGGACGATTGAGGCCCAGTTGCGACCACTCCGGGGTCGTCCAGTTGAAGTTGACCTCCACGTAGGTCAGCTTGGTCGGATCGATGGCCTTGATGTAGACCTCGTAGTTGAGGTGGCCTTCGCGGTCCGCGCTGTACGGCTGGTTGTAGTACCACTGCCTGTACCAGCCGGTCTGGGGATAGTAGTACCAGGTGCCGCTGTTGTAGCCGTGGCCGCCGCCCTCGACGATCTTGCCGTCCGAGCCGAGCAGAAGGCGGAACCAGGCGCCGGGATACATGTCGGGATTCTCATGGTCGTCTTGCTGGGCTCTTGCACAGGGCACAACGAAGGCCAACAGCACGAGGCAGGTGCACAGGAACGGTTTGCAGGCTTTCGAGTGACTCATATACATATCCCTATCCCAGGCCTTGTGCAGGTTCATGCATCGGCTCGGGTGCGATTGCCTCGGCCATGCCTGGATGGGCCCCGGCTGCGCCCGATTCCCTATCGAATCGGCGTTCGGGACTCGCCTCTGGAGCAGAACGCTGCATGGGGGACGCTCTCCGGAAAGGCGGCTGACCTGCAACCGGGGCTCCCATCCGCAGAAGTCCCGCCTCGACCGCAAATGTCATCCCTATCAATCGTGTGGGGCCTTGTCCAGCCGTGGCGTGGACAATCCGCTTGGTGGGGCCATGGCCGGAGGCGGCCTGTGAAGACCAATGGCCGATGCGGCTGCAAGGTCCGAGAAAACCGTCGCCAAGAAGCGAAGTGAACCCGGGGCCGGGGCAGGTGTATAATCTCGGTGTCTGGTCCATTTCCGGGCCGGCGACTTCGACAGGATGCCAGGGGAGACCCGAGCTGCGATGATTCAGAATGAACGAGTCACCCCCCTCAATCGCAACCCCGTCCGCCAGGGCCGATATGTCCTGTACTGGATGCAGGCGGCCCAGCGGGCGCAGGGGAACCACGCGCTGGAGTTTGCGATCGACAGGGCCAACGAACTGGGTAGGCCCGTCGTGGCCGCGTTCGGCTTGACGGCGGATTTCCCCGAGGCCAACGCCCGCCATTTCTTCTTTATGCTCGAAGGATTGCTGGACGCCCAGCGGGACCTACGCGAGCGGGGCGTGCACATGGTGGTCCGGGCCGAGTCCCCGACCCTCTGCATTACCGATCTTGCACGGGATGCCTGCCTGGTCGTCGTGGACGCGGGGCATCTGAAGGTCCAGCGCCGGTGGAGGGCCGAGGTCGGCCAGGCCGTCGAATGCAGTCTGGTCGAGGTTGAGACGAATCTGATCGTCCCGGTCGAAGAGGCTGCGGACAAGGAGAACTTCTCCGCCGGGACGTTTCGGCCGAGGATCGCCAAGAAGCTCGACGACTATTTGATCGAGCTGAAGTCTCGCACGGTTCGCAAGGATTCCCTGGGCTTGAGACTGAAGAGTCTGGAATTGGGCGATCTCGATCGGGTCGTCAGGGACCTCAAGGTGGATGCGTCGGTCGGCAGGGTGGGCAGATTTCGCGGCGGAGCGGACGAGGCCCGGCGGCGACTGGACGAATTTCTTGCCGAACGGCTCGACAGCTATTTGACGGACCGGAACGATCCGAACCTTGAAGGCCAGTCTCATCTCAGTCCCTATTTGCACTTCGGCCAGATCTCGCCGCTGGAGGTGGTGTTGCTGGCCAAGCGCAAAGGGGGCAAGGGCGCCGAGGCGTTCCTGGAGGAACTGATCGTCCGCCGGGAACTGAGTTTCAATTTTGTCCACTACAACTCCCGGTACGACAGTTTCGACTGCCTGCCGCCGTGGGCGACGCGGACGCTCAACTTCCACTGTAGGGACAGGCGAGAGCACGTCTATTCGCTCGAGCAGTTCGAGGCTGCCCGGACCCACGATCCATACTGGAACGCGGCCCAGCGGGAGATGCTCCTGACCGGCAAGATGCACGGCTACATGAGAATGTATTGGGGCAAGAAGATCCTGGAGTGGACGCGAACCCCTCAGGAGGCCTTCCGGATCGCGTTGTACCTGAACAATCGCTATGAATTGGACGGCCGAGATCCCAACGGCTACGCCGGCGTCGCCTGGTGTTTCGGCAAACACGACCGGGCTTGGGCGGAGCGTCCCGTCTTCGGGATGATCCGCTATATGAACGCCGCCGGTCTGAAACGCAAATTTGACGCGGACGCATACGTTCGCAAGGTCGAGCGATTGACGGCGCGGGAGTGAAGTGACATGTCCAAACGCATTGTGATCACCGGGGCGACAGGATTCATCGGCCGGGCGTTGTGCAGGGAGTTGCACGACGCGTATGAGATCATCGCTCTTTCGCGTGACGCCAGGCGGGCGGCCGACGTTGTGGGGGAGTACGCCCAGGTGCTCGAATGGGACGCGAGGACCGCCAGCCTCTGGGCCGCCCAGGTGGATGGGGCCCACGCGATTGTCAATCTGGCCGGCGAGAGCGTCGCGGGCGGACGATGGACGCAGGCCAAGATGGACGGCATCATGCAGAGCCGCGTGAGTTGCACCGGTTCGATCGTTGACGCGGTCGCCGGCGCCAGGAACAAGCCTGCGGTGGTGATCCAGGGGTCGGCCGTAGGCTACTACGGCTCTCGCGGCCAGGAGATCCTCACCGAGGATTCGCCGCCGGGCGTGACATTCCTGTCGGACGTGTGCCGGCGGGGGGAGTCGATCGCGGGGCGGGTCGAGAAGCACGGCGTCCGACTCGCGGCGATCCGCACTGGCATCGTGCTCGGCCTCGATGGCGGCGCCCTGCCCAAGATGGCAGTCCCCTATCCGTTCTTTCTGGGGGGCTGGATAGGAAGCGGGAAACAGTGGTTCTCCTGGATCAGCCTGGACGACGCAGTCCGCGCGATCCGTTTTCTGGTGGAGACCCCGAATCTGCGCGGACCGTTCAACCTCACTTCGCCGAATCCGGCGGTTCTCAAGCAGGTCGCTCAAGCTATTGGCCGGGCCCTGCACAGACCGGCCTGGGTGAGAATGCCGGGCTTCGTCGTTCGCCTGGTGATGGGCCCAATGGTCGATGAAACGCTCCTGGCCAGCCAGAGGGTGATCCCCCGGAGGTTGACCGACGCCGGTTTCACGTTCAGACACCCGGAATTGGAGGCCGCATTGTCGGCGATTTTTCAAGGAGAGAATCATGGGTCTAAGTGACTATTTCGAAAAGGTGACAGGCGTCGGCATCCTGGCGACAGCCGACTCTCAGGGACGCGTCGACGTCGCTCTGTACGCCCGTCCCCACGTCGTCAGTGAGGAGGAACTGGTGTTCATCATGGGCGACCGCCTCAGCCATGACAACGTCACGGCCAATCCGCACGCGGCGTATCTTTTCCTGGAACAGGGTGAGCCGCGTGCATCCCAGGGAGGCGGAGGCCACCGCGGTTTGCGGCTGTACCTGACCCGGACGCAGGAGGAGACGGATCCTGAGAAGATCGAGGCGTTTCGGCGGGACAACCGCAAGGGCCGGGACCATGGAAACCAGAAGAAGTTCCTGGTCCATTTCAAGGTCGATGGGACGCGCCGGCTCGTCGGGGACTGACCGTTGGATTGTTGGTTGCGATTGATATGCACATTAGTTGTGAGGATGTGCGCATGAGTGATACATTTTTTTGTGACAACGTGAAGTTAATGTAACTCTCTTCCAGTGCTAGGGTTCCATTGATTCTGCGACCGCTTCAGGGGGGGAAATCCATGTCCCTCGGTTGACAGCGGGGGGAGAACGCACCTATAGTGACAACATCCGGCTTGTGAATGTGAACGCAAGCACGAACGGAGTGTGGCGCGCTATGAGGTATCGGAGAATCCCTGACGAAACGGTGCGGCGCCTGCCCATCTATCTGCGAGGCCTGATGGTCTCAGCCGACCATGGCCGGGAGCACATTTCCAGCCAGGCCCTGGCGGATTTTGTGGGTGTTCAGTCCTGGCAGATTCGTAAGGATTTTTCGTATTTCGGTGATTTTGGAACCCGCGGCGTGGGATACCACATCGAGAAGCTGGCTCGCGAGATCAAGCGGATCCTGCGGCTGGACGTGATTCGCAAGGCGGTTTTGGTGGGAGTCGGGGATCTGGGTTCGGCCCTGTTGTCTTATCCGGGTTTCGGCGGGTACGGGCTGGACATCGTGGCGGCCTTCGACATCGATCCGCAGAAGATCGGCGCCGTCATCAACGGAGTGTGCGTGGAGGATTCGTCGCGAATCGACACGCTGCGTGACCGCGGCGTCAGTCTGGCGATCGTCGCCGTTCCGCGAACGGCGGCGCAATCGACCATCGACCGGCTGGCCCAGGTCGGCATCCGGGGAATCTTGAACTTCGCCCCGTGCAAGGTCATCGCTCCCCATCGGGTCAAGGTCATCTCTCTGGACATCGCCATGGAGTTGGCTCGCCTGCCCTACTACATGCCCGCGGGAGGCGCCGGCGAGCATCCCCTGGCGGGCCGGAGTTCACGGCACAGAGCGTCGTAGCGTACGAAAAACTGTTTCGAGGTTTTTGGAGCCGGGATTGTCCCATGAGTGTGAAGAAGATAACCAAGAGTGATTTCGCAAACTTCGTTTCCGCCCTGATCCAGACGGACAACGTGATCGGTGTGCAGGCGAAGGGTGACCGGTTCGATTTCGCCCCGCTGGAATCGGCGAAGGACCTTCGGCTGGACTACGACGTCACGCTCCAGCCGCCCAAGAAGTACTTCCTTCCGCCGATGGAGGTGCTCCTGACCTTCGACGTGGGCGGGGGGTACAATTCCCAGATGGATGCGCAGAAGTTCATCCTTTTGGGCGTGCACCCCTATGACATGATCGCGATCAACCAGATGGACGAACTGTTCCGCCAGGACAATTACGACGCTCACTACATGACGCGGCGCGACAATGCGACGATCGTCGCCTGCGATGTGGCAAGGTCGTCCGATCATGTGTTCGCCTCGTCGATGAACACCGCGGTCGTCAGAGACGGCTTCGACGTGCTTCTGACCGATATCGGCGACGGCTACGTCCTGGAGGCGGCTACGCCCAAGGGCCGGGACTTGGTGGCTCGCGCCAAGGGCGCCGTCGATGCCGATCCCCAGGCGCTGCGGCGCAGGGAAGAGGTGTGGGCCCACAACCGCAAGTCGCTGAACAAGCATGAACTCAAGTGCGACCCCGCCTACCTGCCCCGGCTGCTGGCCAAGGCCTACAAGCACCCGATTTGGGAGGAACGGGCCAAGACGTGCTTCGCCTGCGGGTCCTGCAACCAGGTCTGTCCGACGTGCTACTGCTTCAACGTCCAGGACGACGTGAACTGGGATCTCAAGACCGGCCAGCGCTCGCGGGCCTGGGACGGCTGCCTGCTCGACGGGTTCACCAAGTGCGCCCCGAACCACGAGTTTCGCAAGGCCCGCGCCGACCGGTTCCGGCACCGGCTCTACCGCAAGGCGGCTTATGTACCCCAGAAGATCCGCGGGCAGATCGCCTGCGTCGGCTGCGGCCGCTGCGTGGCGGCGTGCCTGCCGGACATCGCGAACCCCGTGAGCGTGTACAACCGCCTGATCGACGATCTGGGCATTGGCTGATGCATGTCACAAACCGTAAATCGTAAATCGCAAATTATAGATTTTAAGGATTTGCCCGATGTGTCAGTGCTGTGCTGAAAAGAAGGACATCTATCTGCCGCAACTGGCGACCGTCGCGGACATCAGCCAGATGACCGCCACGGAGAAGTATCTGCGGCTTTCGATGGACGACGGCATGTTCGACTTCCTGCCCGGCCAGTTCGTGGAGGTTTCGATCGCCGGAATCGGCGAGGCCCCGATCACGATCAGCTCCTCGCCCACGCAGGAGGGCGGGTTCGAGCTGGTGGTGCGGAAGATCGGCAACGTCAGCAACGCGATCCACAACCTCAAGAAAGGCTCCAAGGTGGGCATTCGTGGACCGCTGGGCAAGGGCGTTTATCCTGCTCAGGAGGCTCGGGGCAAGAATCTGGTCTTCATCTGCGGCGGCATCGGCATGGTGCCCCAGCGATCGTTCATCAACTACGTGCTGCACAACCGCGGCGACTACGGCGACGTGGCGATTCTGCAGGGGACCAAGAACTACGAACAGAGGCTCTTCACGCCGGAGATCGATGCCTGGAGCAAGCGCGGCGACGTGCAGATGCTCGAGACGCTCGACGAGGGGCACCCGTCGTGGAAGGGCAACGTCGGCGTGGTGACCAAACTGATTCGCAAGGTCGAGACCGACCTGAAATCGGCCAAGATCCTCGTCTGCGGCCCGCCGGTCATGTACAAGTTCGTGCTCATGGCTCTCGAAGAGTTCGACGTGCCGCACAACAATATCTTCCTGAACCTCGAACGAAAAATGAAATGCGGCGTGGGCAAGTGCGGGCATTGCCAGATCAACAATGTCTACGTCTGTATGGACGGCCCCGTCTTCCGTTATTCCGATTTGGCTACGTTGCCGGAGGCGATTTAACAATGGCGAAACCCAAGATTGCGATATTCGATTTTGCCTGCTGCGAAGGGTGCCAGCTCCAGATCGTCAACCTCGAGGAGGAGATCCTCAGCCTGCTCGGGGGCGCGGACGTCGTGGAGTGGCGAGAGGCGATGAGCGAGAAGAGCGACGAGTACGACATCGCCATCATCGAAGGGTCGATCACCCGCCTGGAGGACGAAGAGCGGCTCAAGCTGATTCGCAGCCGGGCCAAGGTTCTGATCGCCCTCGGCGCCTGCGCGACGATCGGCGGCGTCAACAAGCTCAAGAACAACTTCGACGACCTCGACGAGGTGAAGAAGTGCGTCTACGGCAAAGCGGCGCATAAGCCGCATCTGCACACGGGGCTGACCAAGGCGGTCGACGAAGTCGTCCAGGTGGATTACTATGTCCACGGCTGCCCGATCGACCGCAAGGAGTTCACCTACATCGTGCGCTCCCTCCTGATGGGCAAGAAGCCGGAGATTCCCGACTATCCCGTCTGTGTCGAATGCAAGGCCAAGGGCAATCCGTGCCTGTGGCAGTACGACCAGGTGTGTTTGGGCCCGATCATCCGGGCCGGCTGCGGGGCCCGGTGCCCGTCCAACGGATTCCGCTGCTTCGGTTGCCGGGGCTACACGAGCAACCCGAACGTGGACGCCGCGAAGGACGTGATCAATCGTTACGGCCTGAACATCGACGATCTCAAGACCAAGATGGTACTCTTTGGAAGCAAGCAGGAGCCCACGATCTATGAGTAACGGCAAGATCAGCATAAACGTACATCATGTGACGCGTATCGAAGGGCACGGCAACATCGTGCTCAACGCCAACAACGGCAAGATCGAGAAGCTCGAATGGCAGGTGCCGGAAGCTCCCCGCTTCTTCGAGGCGATGGTCCGCGGACGCAACTACGAGGACATCCAGACCATCGTCAGCCGCATCTGCGGCATCTGCTCGATCACGCACTCCCTGGCCTCGACCAAGGCGGTCGAGAACGCCATGGGGATCCGCGTCTCCGAACAGGCCGACAAGGTCCGCATCCTGATGCACTACTCCGAGCAGTTGCAGAGCCACGTGCTGCACGTCGGCTACCTGGCGGTGCCGGACTTCTTCGGCGCGCCGTCGGTGGTGCCGCTGGTGGGGGTGGCGCCGGGCCCGGTCAAGACGATCATCGGCCTGCACCGCCTGGCCAACGAATGGTCGGACCTGATCGCCGGTCGGACCACGCATCCGGTCACGCTCAAGCCCGGCGGTCTGACGAAATTCCCCACGGAGAAGGAGCTTCGCAACCTGCAGGAGCGGCTCAAGAAGGCCCTGCCCGATCTGAAGGCCGTGGCCGAGGTCGTGCTGTCGGTGGCCGGGAACATCCCGAAGTTCAACCGTCCGACGGAGTACGTCTCGCTCAAGCAGACCAACCCGCCGACCTACACGTTCTATCACGGCGAGATCACCTCGACCGACTACGACGGCACCGTGGCGATCAACGACTGGAAGACGGTCGCCAACGAATACGTCAGCGACCAGTCCACCGCCAAGTGGACGAAGTGGCACCGCAAGTCCTACGCGGTGGGCGCGCTGGCCCGGTTCAACAACAATGCCCAGCATCTGTCTCCGACGGCCAAGGCGGTCGCCAAGATGTTCGGGCTCGAGAAGGGCAACTGCAATCCGTATATGAATACGGTGGCCCAGCTTGTGGAATGCGTCCACGTGGTGGAGACCAGCATTGAGATGATCGACGAGTTGTTGACCAAGGGGATCAAGCCCGAGACGGTCAAAACGGGCCCGAAGGCCGGCAAGGCCAGCGGCTGCGTCGAGGCCCCTCGTGGCATTCTGTTCCACGAATACGAGTTCGACCGCAAGGGCCACTGCGTCGGCGCCGACATCTGCATTCCGACGAATCAGAACCACGCCAGCATCCAGGAGGATTTTGAGGCGCTGGTGCCGCAGATCCTCGACGAGCCGGAGGACAAGATCCGCCTCAAGCTCGAGATGCTCGTGCGGTCCTATGATCCGTGCGTGTCCTGCTCGACGCACATGCTGGATGTGAAGTTCGTCAGGTGAAGTGGAACGTGGGAATCAATGGTCAGACTTCAGCCGCAAAGCCCGTCGTGGTGCTCGGTCTGGGCAATCCGCTCATGGCGGATGAGGGCGTCGGGGTCTGCCTTGTCGTGAGGCTCTCGCGGCTTGCCGCCGAGCATCCGGACGTGGAGTTCCTCGACGCCGGGACGGGCGGATTGGCTATATTGCACCACATCCGAGACCGCCGCAAGGCGATCTTCATCGATTGTGCGTACATGGGCCAGGAGCCTGGGGCGATCCGGCGTTTCACGCCTGAGGAGGTGTGCAGCCGGAAAGTGCTCGCCCATCAATCGCTCCACGAGGCCGACCTGCTGCGGATTCTCGATATGTCGCGGCAGCTCGGCCAGGCGCCGGACGAGGTCGTGATCTTCGGGATCCAGCCGGAGCGGATCGCGCCGGCCACGGATCTGAGCCCATCGCTCGAAGGAAGACTCGACGAGTACTTGACGACGCTCTTGAAGGAACTGAAGCCATAATCGGCAGCGGCATGCCGCACGCGGCCCGTCTGCCAAGGAGGACAAATGAGCCAGGGCAACATTCTGATCGTCGACGATGATCCGGACATCACCGACGCGATGTCGGTCGTTCTGGGAAACAAGGGCTATGAAGTGCGCGTCGCGCACGACAGCGACCAGGGCCGGGAACGGCTCAAGGAGATGAAGCCGGACCTGATCATTCTCGATGTGATGATGCGGACCTCGCAGGAGGGGTTCGAGTTCTCCCGCGAGATCAAGCAGAACGAGGAGTTCAGGGACGTTCCGATCCTCATGCTGACCGGGGTCAAGGAGAAGAAGGGCATCGATTTTAAGAGCGCCGCCGGCGACGAGAGCTGGCTTCCGGTCCAGGCGTTCCTGGACAAGCCGGTCAAGCCCGATGTTCTCATCGAAAAGGTCCAGGACCTCTTGTCCTCGCCGAAGGCGTAGACGTCTGCGATCTACCGTTTTCGATTCTAGTTGATTCCCATATGCAGGGCCTGCTCAAGAGCACCAGCCTGGTTCAGAGGGCCTGTTGGCTCATCCGGCTGCGGTGGGTGGCGATTGGCGTGCTGGCGGTCGCCACCTTCGGAGCCAGCGAGTTCATGGATGTGTCCCTCGCCGCCGTGCATCTGTACGCGGTCGCAGCCGTGGTGTTCTTGTACAATCTCGGACTCCAGCAATTGCTCGGACGCTGGACCCGGGGCGGCAAGGAGCCGTCCGAAGCCCGGATCGGGGGTGTCCTGGCGTTTCAGATCTCGATGGATCTGGTCATTCTCACGGCCATCCTGCATTTTTCCGGCGGGATCGAGAACCCGTTTCTGCTGTTCTTCGCATTCCACATGATCATCGCGAGCATCCTGCGCCCGAGGTTGCAGAGCTACATGCAGGCGACGCTGGCCGTGATGCTCTTCGGCGGATTGGTCGTCCTGGAGGCCGCAGGCGTGCTCCCGCACTACAGTCTGGAGGGATTCGCCGACCATGGGCTCTACCGCGACGCGCGATTCGTTCTGGGGACCCTCTTCGTCTTTGCCGTCACGCTGTACCTCATCGTCTACATGACGACGTCCATCAGCGAACAGCTTCGCCGCAACCAGGAGGCTCTCGAAAAGGCCAACGTTCAGCTTCGGGAGAAGGACAAGGTCAAGAACGAATACGTCCTTCGGGTGACCCACGATATCAAGGGGCATCTGGCGGCGGTGCTCAGCAGCCTGGACCTGGTCGCCGGCGAGATGCTCGGGCCTCTCAATGACCGCCAGAAGGACTTCGTTGGGCGGGCCCACCGCCGGACGACCAGTTGCCTGGCGTTCATCGGAGCGCTGCTCAAGCTGACGCGGATGAAGCTGACCGGGCGGCTGGAACCTGAGGAGTTCTCGCTGAGAAAGACCGTTGCCAACGTCCTGTCTCTGGTCCAGAACCGGGCGAGTGAGAAGGGGATCTCGCTCACGCACCGGATGGATGCCGATATTGACATGATCTGGGGCGAGAACGTGCTGATCGAGGATACGATCGCCAACATTCTGCTCAATGCGGTCAAGTACACCCCACAGGGCGGCAAGGTGGACCTGACTGTCGTGCGGGACGGCGCCTTCGTTCGCATTCGCGTTGCGGATACCGGCATCGGAGTCCCGGCGGCGGCGGTGCCTCGGCTCTTTGAGGAATTCTACCGGGCCGACAACGCCCGCGCGACCGAGCGGGACGGGACCGGCTTGGGGCTGGTTTTCGCCAAACAGGTGGTGGAAAGGCATGGGGGGCGAATCTGGTTCGAGGACAATCCCGGCGGTGGAAGCGTGTTCACCTTCACTTTGCCCATCCGTCACGCAGGTGACCAGACTCCGGTTGGGCAGTAGCCAGCCCTGCAGGCGGGAATGCGCTCCTTCCGGCACATCAATGACATCGCCCCTGTCTTCTGATATGCTCGTGTCGTGTCGGAAACCGAACCATCGGTCGGCTGAACGCCTGAGGGTGCCCATGACGCCCGCGTCGCTATTGCTGAAGGTCTACTACGAACGGCTGCATGAATGCATGGTGGAGCGTCGATTCGAGCTTCTGAGGCGGATCGACGACTTGCTCGCGCGAGAACTCAAATCGAAGGATCTCGGCGATCTGGATGTCGAAAAGGTCGCGGCGTATCGGGAGGCCTGCGAGGCCTTTGTCGACGAGCGGCTGGAAATGTACAACCCGATCGGCGTCCAGTACACGTTCGGCGTCGGCCCGTCGCGGATGGCGGCGGAGTTGGAGCTTCAACTGAACTGGTACGACGCCCGGGCCGAATTCGATGATCTGGTGGCCACGGCCCGCGTCCTGGTCGCCGACGGAGTGCCGGACGAGGTGTTGAACAGCCTGGCCGAGGAGTTGATCCGACGAGTCGGAGCGTTTCCCGACCGAAGCATCGTCCGAGAGTATCGGGCGGACCCCACGCTGCAGAAGCTCCCGGATTACATCGTTGCCTGCGGGATCGAAGAAATCATCGGGAGATGTGGTCTCTCGTCGCAGTGAGAGGATCGTCGGACTTGTTTCGTGAGGTGTGGCGATGCGTTTGCGTGCTTTCTTCCGAGTTGGCATGCGTCTTCTCTGCGTCTTGTGTCTGGGACTGTGGTCGCTGCATACATGCGGCCCGGTTCTTGCTGAGACATCGGATTGGCCGATGCTGGCTCATGACTGTGCCCGTTCGGGGACGACGCCGACTGAAATCCGGCCGCCGTTCGGGCGCAAATGGTATCGCCTGTTCCCCGACGAGGGTCTGATGTCGGGCATCCAGCCGGTGATTGCCGACGGCAAGGTGATCGTGAAGTATCAGGCGTTGCTGCGGAGTCGGTACGAACACTACTCGCCGTTCCTGAACGTCGGGTATCTCGACACCGCCACCGGGCACATCACGCCGATCATGGACCAGTCGCGGACCTACGGCTGGCACGACAGCCTGCTGCTGGTCCACGACGAGCAATGCCAGCTCTCGGCGGCAGGGCGCGTGCTCATCAATACGCACCAGGACAACGTCAACGCGATGGATCTGGACAC